>NZ_JAMPKJ010000022.1 GCF_039962115.1 Funiculus sociatus GB2-C1
AACATATTAACCGGAGACTAAAAATTTTTAAGATTCTAGCTGACCGTTATAGAAATCGCAGGAAAAGATTTGGATTGAGATTTAATTTGATAGCTGGACTGCACAATTATGAACTCCGGCTCAGTTCAGCCAATGAGATAAGCAAGGGTTATGAATAACGGGTAGCAATCGCCTTTGTTCAGTCCCCATAGTACCCCAGCGATGACTTTTGCAAGAGGTCTAATGTCTTTCCAGGGCGAATCTTGGTCTGAGCGCGAAGCGGACATTGGCAGATGCTTGGATAAAAGTAGTTCAATGCCATCAAAATAATATTACACTCTAATTTTGAGTGTAGCGATCGCCCCTATTCTCCATCCTTTTATCGCACTAACTCTAGAGTTATAAAGCTTTCGGGCAATGGCTCGAAAGCATTCAGCCATTCGTTATGTTAATTTTTAACTCCTAACTTTTTAGTGTTGCCAACTTCTAAAGGTAGGAAAATTGTTAGCACTTCACCTTGTTGGGGTCTTTGCCGAACAATTAGTTTCCCTCCCAACGCTTGAAAAAGATTTTTCGTTACGTTGAGATTTAGGCTGAGACATCCAGTTTCTGGCTGGAACATTAACATTTGTCCAATAGACTTTAAAGTTGGCTGGTTTATATTCACCGCTGGCGAGTCGCCGTTTTCGTCAGGATATCTTTGAGATTGCGATTGAAGCTGTAACTTTAACTGATCGCCTGCGGGTGTCACTTCTACTTGAATGTGACCGCCCTCTGGAATGCGGCGGGTAAAGTTCTCAATCAAACCCGTTAGCACCTGGTCTAACATGGCTGGATTGCTAACTACACTTGGTAGCTTTTGGGGTAAAACGACATCTAAGGTTAAGTTGCGCCGACTTGCTTGTTCTTGCCAGCGGGGAATGCTGTTTTGGAACACTTGGGCGACAGACATAGCACTTAAGTGAACTTCGCGGCGCTTGACTGGTGCTGTTTCTACTTCCGCAGCCCGGAAAAATAGCTCCATGCGGTCAATTTGCTCAGTACACTCACGATCAATTTTTTCTAGACGCTTGATAATTTCTGGTGGTAAATCGCGGCGCTTCAATAAAAGTCGTGTCAGAGTGCGAATGGTAGTTAGAGGTGTCCGAACCTCGTGGGCAAAGGCTTGTAGTAATTCTATATCGCAAGAATTTTCAATTAATTGATTATTCAAGATTGAATATTCAGAATTATCTGGATTTTTAGCTTTTGCCTCTACTGGTTCAGCAGCATCACCTTTTGCCTCGTCTGGCAAATTTTTCAGCAGCAAGCGGCTAAACTGCGTGACGGTGCGATAATCGGGCGCTGTGGGTGGAAAGCGCTTGACTAAGGCTTCTAACTGACCGACGCGATCGAGGTTGGTTAATAATAAACGCGATCGCAAACTATACCATGCTTTCTCTACTACTTCCGGGTCAAAGGAATACATAAAGGCTTTTTGGTAGTTTACGTCTTCTCCTACTACCATCACCAAACTAAATTGAGAAGTTAAAACTACACAAAACTGTTCAGATGCCAACGGATCGGCTGAAATTAATGGCAGCTTAGGAAGGCATAAAGAGTCTTTTTCTGTGGCTTGTGCAGTTGCAGGAGGCAGTTGAAATGGCATTAAAGCCATAGGATTAAGTGATTCAACTGTAAAAATTCCTGTCTGGAAACGATTCATCACATCTGGATGGCTCAATACTGGCACAGGGCCAGCTAAAACCAATCCCAACGGCTCATCGGAACCTGTGGATTTGGCAGTTGAGAGATGCAACAACTCCTCCAAGGCTGCGATCGCTCCGCACCATTCCCTTTTAGCACGCATCTGCTTGAGTGCTTTCCGGCTGCTGGAGCGCTGTTGACCATCCAATTTTGCTGCTGTCTCTTGGGTAAAAGGCACCAGACTATCTGCCCCTGATGGTTCATGTTGGGCTAATACTTCACCGATGGTTGGCAATAACCACTTCTGCACAAAGCACCCCCTTAACGGCTATCACTGGCAGTGCGTTTAACTACTCTCTGATATGAGCCTACCTATACTTGGCATCTCTCGGTGGTCGTATAACCGTACTAAATAAAGGGCGATCGCCGCGCTCTGCCATAAAGATATCTCTTTCCTCTCGATTGATAGATAAAAGCTTACATCTGGGGACTGATGGAAAACCTAGAAAAAAAGGCGATAAATAAGAAAGAAAAGATGAATAAAGCTGATTTGGTATTGGTTCTAACTGTTTCTTTGTTCATTTGGGGAGGAAAAAATGACCGGCGACCAACGTAAGCGGGCTGTAGGCGTGTTTTCCAGTCCTCAAAGTGCGGAGTATGCGCTTAACGAGCTGAAAACTTCCGGTTTTTCCATGAGTCAGATTTCCATCGTGGCACGGGATAGAAACGGGCGCGATGAAATAGCCGGAGTTGATGTACGCGACAATGCTGGCAATCAAACTGGCAGTGGGGCAACGGCGGGTGCTTTAGCAGGCGGTGCAGTAGGCGGTTTTGTTGGCTTACTCGGAGCCTTAAGCGCATTAACGATTCCAGGAATTGGTCCAGTGGTAGCAGGAGGCGCTTTAGCCTCTATACTGGGTGACGCTCTCATTGGTGGTGCAGTTGGTGCCGCAACAGGTGGCATTGTCGGCGCACTGATGGGTTTAGGTATTCCGGAAGAACAAGCTCAAGTTTATAACCACCGCTTATCCCAAGGCGATTACTTAGTAATAGTAGAGGGTACACAAGCGGAAATTACCAAAGCTGAATCAATTCTAGGGAACCAGGGAATTCAACATTGGGGCATCTATGATGTTAGCGGCATGGTTCCAAGCTATCCGGTGGCATACTCAACCAGCTTCGATCCACTAGGTGTCACTGACCCAACTTATACGTTAGGACTAGATCCCTTAGCACTGAATCCCCTGAGTGCGGGATATACTGTACCTTACGCAGGCGATCCTAATGTCATTGATATGGATGCTATTCCCCATAAGCGTGCGGTGGGTATATTCTCCAGCCGTCGCGATGTGGAAGATGCGCTACATGAGTTGAAAAATTCTGGTTTTTTGATGGATAAAGTTTCTGTCGTTGCCAAAGATGCAGAACGGCACGATGAGATAGCTGGGGTTGAGGTAAGCGATCGCATTAAGGATAGCAATGCTGATGAAGGTGCAACAACCGGAGCGATCGCAGGCGGTGCTTTAGGCGGTTTAACCGGGTTGCTGATTGGGCTAGGTGCCTTAGCAATTCCTGGTGTCGGGCCTATCCTGTTTGCCGGAGCAGAAGCCACTGCTATAGCTACAACCATCGCTGGTGGTGGCATTGGTGCAGCCGCAGGCGGGCTGACTGGCGCACTAATTGGCTTAGGAATTCCGGAACAGGAAGCCAAAGTTTATCACGATCAATTATCTAGCGGTGATTATCTGGTTTTGGTAAACGGCACCGAAGAGGAGATCCAGCGTGCAGAATCTATTCTGAAAGCTAAAGGCATTCAGGAATGGGGTGTCTATAACCTACCAGAAAATAAAACTTCGGGCATCTCTTCTCCGAAGATGGTTGCGGAGCCTCAAGATCAGTCTAGCCAGGTAAGCGATCGCGTCACCATCATCGACAACCGGACATAAGTTTTCTAAGCTCACCATTCTTTCGGTAGCTTAGTAAATCTGACCCTATGTCAGATAGTTTCTGCTGAATCGATAGCAATCGAATTTAAACCATTACACTTTTCGAGCGGGATAAAACCATGAAAAAACTTACCACACTTCTACTCAGCGGCGTTTTGATTTTTAGTGCTGCTGCTTGTAACGATACAGCTAGCACTAATGCTGATGCTCCTGAAACTACCGCAACAACGGGTCAAACCCCCGCAGCCGATGCAGCTAAAGAGGGCCAACAAGACGCAACTAGCGACGTTCGCAAAGATCAACTCAATTCTGATATTCGGGCGGCGGAGCAGCGAAACAATGTTACCGGAGGCGACGCAGAAAGAACTGATGGGGATTTGCAAGGCGAGGTTCGCAGTAAATTGGAAGCTAACCTACCAGCTAGTTTTCTGACAGTTGCTGCTGAAGAGGGCATTGTCACTATCTCCGGAACCGTTCCTACCCAAGAACAATTCGCTAAAATTGAACCTTTGGCAAAAGAAATTAAAGGTGTCAAGAGCGTAACTAACAAAGCAACCGTTGCTCCCGCTAAACCAAAGGGTCAATAACGGGTTAATCAGTAGTGTTTTTTAAGCATTACGGTATCATCCACTACCAAAAGAAGTTGTTTTAAACGCAAAGGTACGCAAAGGATATCGCCAAGGGACGCAGAAGTTTTAATTTCTTCCTCTTCTTCCTTGGCGTTCTTTGCGTCTTTGCGGTTTATCCTTCCATCAAAGCTTTCACCAACCGCTGAAAGTGGACAGGTTCGTGATTAGCCATAACCGTCATCCGAATCCGACTCGTGGGAACAGTAGGAGGGCGAATAGCAGGAGCAAAAATTCCGGCATCTTTTAGTTTTTGTCCCATTTTCAAAGCTTCTGCGGCATTTTTTAATTGCAAGCAGAGGATAGAAGACTCTGAAGGCAATAATTTCAGGTTTGGTAATTGCAGCAGATTCTTAAGAATACCAACATTACGCCACAATCGGGCGCGGCGGAGCGGCTCTTGTTGAACAATTTTAACTGCTGCCAAAGCCGCAGCTGTATCCGCGGGCGAAAGACCAGTAGTATAAATCCAACTAGGGGCGCGATTCCGCAAAAAGTCAATCAAAGCAGCGTTCCCAGCTACATATCCGCCCAAACTGCCTAAAGCTTTGCTCAGGGTGCCGATTTGAATTAAAGTGCGATCGCTACAGCCAAAATGCTCCACACACCCAGCGCCCGTTTTTCCTAAAACTCCCGTGGCGTGAGCTTCATCTACCAGCAGCATACAGCTAAATTCTTCCGCTAAATCCAACAAATATGGGATTTGACATAAATCCCCATCCATGCTGAAGACGCTATCAGTAATAATCAAGCAGCGGCGATATTGTTGTCGGTGTTGATGTAGCTTGTTTTTTAAATCCGCAACATCGCAGTGCGGGTAGTCGATGACAGTGGCACCGCTAAGAATCGCCCCATTTTTGAGACTAGAGTGATTGTACTGGTCAGATAGAATTAAATCGCGACCGCCAACTAAAGCAGCGATCGCGCCTAAAGAAGCCAGATAACCAGAACTAAATACTATAGCGTCTTCGGTTTGTTTGAGGGATGCGATCGCGCTTTCGAGTTCTCGATGCAATTGGCGATGACCACTAATTAATCTAGAACCTGTCGCACCCGTACCAAATTCCTTTGTAGCGCCAACAGCAGCTTCAATTAAACGCTCATCTCCCGCCAAACCCAGATAATCATTACTAGCAAAATTGATAACTTCTCGTCCCTCCAACACCACCGTCGCACCAGGACGACTTTGGATAGTCTGAACTGAACGATACCAGTTAGCCTGATGAATCGTGGCGAGAGATGGTTCTATCCAAGCATAAGGGTCAGTAGGCATGAGAGCGATCGCGCTTTCCACATTTATTACAAATCTTCTGGCTCCACACCTAATTCTCGCAGCTGACGAACCAGACGTTCTGCGCGTGCTTGTGCCTGTTCTGCCCGTTGCCTTTCTTGTGTTTCAGCTTCTTGCGGAGTAGGAACCACTTCCCCTTCAGGCGTCAAGAACCTTAACTGTTGTCCCACAATGCCCAAAAACAACTGTAACTCCTCACTCCAGCGCCATCCCTGTTCCTGAAGAGGAATCTCTTCATAAGTACCGTAGTTGAGTTTGAACCCGGCAAACTCTAAACTGTAGGGGTCAAACCAAAAATACTCAGGTGTGCGAAAAACATCTTGATACAATTGCTTTTTCAAGCCTCGGTCGTTCTTAGCTGTCGTGTCCGAAAGAATTTCTAAAATAAAATTGGGATACTTGCCGTCTTCTTCCCAGACCGCCCAACTTTTACGCTCTCTGCGTTCTGTGTTGAGAACCACATAAAAGTCTGGCCCTCTAAAGTCTTGCGATCTAATTTGACGCAGGCTGAAATAAATACTCTGGTTAGCACCGACATGAAAATCATTTCGGTTTTGCCACAACCGCTCTAAGCAAATTAAGAGTAAAATTAGCTGTCTAAGATGGCGATCGCTCTCCAATGGCGGCTCCTCGCTCCAAAGGTCGCATGGCGGGATTGTCGGGATGTCGGATTGACCACTAAGTACCATATCAAACCTGCTTGGTGGCGAAAGGACATCTTTATTCTGTCAAATAGAATGCTCAGCAGAGCGATTTTTTCATATACCCGTAGCGTCATCACGAGAGCCACTGACCCGATGCCTCTCTTACAGTTTGCTTTGCATATAGCTTAACAACCAGTTCGCAGCCGTCGCTCTACGAGTCTGTCTTGGGCCAAATTCACCTACTTTATAACCTTTAAAACCCAGCTTTTCTTTTAAAAGCTGCTTGTTTTCTGGAGGAATGGAACGAGTCAGTTTTACTGTTGCCGGGCGACTTTCAATAAAATTAGGCGGCTGCGGATATTCATCCCGCCATTCTGGTGCAACACCGCTATTATCCCAATTTTGGGCAACATCGTAGCGATAACCCAAACAATGCCAAACCAAATGATTCACTGTGGAATCATCTATTTCCTCGTTCAGAATAGCCCAAATCGTTTCGGTGTTAAGCGGCGGCAAGTTAGACATAGCATTAACTACAAAGCCATTAGCAGTATAGATTGGGTTAAGCTAAAGCTCAACCTAATCTACAAAGTTACTAACTTTATGCCACTGATTCCAACTCGTTAGTAATTTCTTCTTGTTGGCGTTGAACTACTGGAATTTCAATAATAAACTCAGTTCCTTCTCCGGGTTGCGAGATACACTCAATTGACCCTTGGTGTTTTTCTACCACTATCTGATAACTGATTGATAAACCTAATCCGGTGCCTTTACCAACTGGTTTTGTGGTAAAAAATGGTTCAAATAATCTTGCTTTTACGTCTTCCGTCATCCCGTGTCCGTTATCAGCAATCCTGAGAAGGATAGTATCGCGCTGGCAAACTCCTGTAGAAATTGTTATCTTTTTAGGATAGCTGCAAACGTCACTGCTGATACTTTCTAATTCATCAATAGCGTTACCAATTAAATTCATAAGTACCTGATTTATTTGCCCCGAATAACATTCAATTAAAGGCAAATTCCCGTACTCTTTTACAATTTCAATTCCTTCGTTGTCACCATGCGCTTTCAGCCTGTTTTGCAAAATTAACAGAGTATTATCAATCCCTTCGTGAATATCCACAACCTGAATAAGTTCTTCATCAGTACGAGAAAAATTTCGCAAGCTACGTACAATCTGATGAATGCGCTTTGCTCCGACTTCCATTGAGTACATGACTTTTGGCAAGTCTTCTTTCAAAAATTCCAGGTCTATTTCGTCAATTTTCTCTTGCAGCACGACACTGGGTTTAGGATATTCTTCCTCATAAACCTTGAGCAGATCGAGCAAATTTTGGATATAGTCAGTTGCGTAATTGAGGTTACCGTAAATAAAACTGACAGGATTATTAATTTCGTGAGCTACACCCGCTACCAGACATCCCAAATTAGACATTTTTTCTTTTTCAACTAGCTGGGATTGAGCTTGTTGCAGTTCTTTCAAAGCTTGCTCTAATTTCTTTGCCTGACTAACTGCTTGGGTAGTAACGGCACAACTTTTTTCATATAATTGAGCTTGATAAATGTGAATTGCCAGTTGTTCAGTATCACTTTCTTTTTGATACTGGTTCACTACGGCATCCAAGGCTTCAACTAGGTTTTTTGAAGACTCGGTGAGAATGTAGCATAAATGGGGATTATCTGGTGTTAGTTCCTCACTGCTGCTTCGAGCGATCGCTCTAGCTTGGTCGATATATTGCCGTACCTGCTGATCTAAATTTAAAGGTGCCGCAAAGTACATAGATTGGACTGTTGGCGAAGGATGACCGGGTAATTTCAGATCGCGATCGCCTTCAATTAAACCTTTGTGTGACCTTTCCATCAAATCTAAATCGGCTAGCAACCCTGAGCGCAATTCTTTCTGCGCTTGCTTATCTTTTGTACATACCAGCCTTAAGGCGAACAGTGCAGTCCGTTGGGATAGCATACGTTGACGACCGCTAACATTGACAACCGCCGCATTAATTTCCCGCACTGTATTGATTTCGTCTAAGTGTAAATAAGTAGTCAAGACAGGTACCGACAATTTTCCTAAAATAAATAAGGTCTGACGATCTCTACCATTATAAAGTTTTTTTGTCATACTTCTTTAGGCTGTTTTTCTAGTGATGGAATGAAAAACTTTCGCGAATATACTTTTTGTATAGTCGCGTTAAATTCTGCTAGAAGTTCTGGCTCGCCTTTAAATATGCGGCTCGGATCTTTAGCTAATAGTTGATTGGCTGGTACTGAAAAACTATGAACTAAAGTGGTGTCAAGTTTCGTACATTTTTATACAGATTAAAAAAATTAGGTTGACCGAGAGTAGAGCTTTGCCCGTAAATTAGTAGGGATATGACAATGCCATATCCCTACTAATTCAACATCTATTAGGTTTTCCCAGGAATAAATCATCCTGTCTTATGAGCCATACCCTTTGGGCTTATCGATGCAACACTTGAATTATTGAAATTGCCTATAGGCAAGGCTTTCAAAATCCTTGCATCCTTGCATCCAAAATGGTACTAGGTGTCTCGCCCCACCCTACCAAACTAGCCTTTAGTATCAGCGCCTAAGCGGAAGAATACCTTGCTGCGTTGAACGCCAGCGTCAGTACCGTAGCTACTAAAGGTGAGGGAATTA
The DNA here is from genome assembly GCF_039962115.1 of Funiculus sociatus GB2-C1. Lineage (NCBI taxonomy): Bacteria > Bacillati > Cyanobacteriota > Cyanophyceae > Coleofasciculales > Coleofasciculaceae > Funiculus > Funiculus sociatus. Next base: position 8,834 of record NZ_JAMPKJ010000022.1, read on the forward strand.
AGCTGGTTAAACAAAGGTTTAGCAAACAGCTCCACCACCCTGACAATTGGCAACTGACGCTCTAAAATCGGCTGACTTGATACCCAGTTTAGATACAAGTAGCCATTATTAGGTTGAGGTAAAGAAGCGATATTTGTCTGGAAATTATCACTTTTTAGCAGAGAATTTTCCGGAGCTTTGAGGGCTTGATCCATCGCCTCAATGGAAGTGGTGAAAATCTCATATTTGCCTATGCTGGCGCGGACACCTTGAACTTTTGCCTCTAATCTTACAGAATTTTGCTCTTTACTTTCTTTGCTTGGGGGAACGGTTGTTAGTTTTGTCCAGGCAAAGATGGGATGATTTTCTAGGGTAAAAGAGCTAACGCTTAGTCCCTGCTGCTTGGCAACGTCGTCTAAATGGTTAATTCCCGCCTGAGCTGTGTTTTCTGCTGATTCGGCGACAAAAATCCAATCTGGACTGCGATCGCTCCGAGGCAGTATTCCCAAAGCATACTCACCTTGTACCCAGCTGAAGATATCTTGCTCCACATCAATGCCCCAACGAGTTTGTAGATCAGCTAAGGGTTGATTGATCAGTTGGGAGAGGGTATCGTCGCTCTTCTGTGTAGATGATAGTTCTCGCAATTGATCAAGATGGGTGCCAGCAGCAGCGATCGCTATTTGTTCTGGAAGATACTGCAATGCTCCGACTGCTTGAGATACTGTAGGAGCCATAGTTGTGTCTGACCCGGCAGTTCCTTGCAGAGCGGTTTGCGCCAGCAATCCTTGGCGGTTAATTTCGAGCGCGATCGCTAGAGTTTCATACTTCTGGGTAATCGATGACTCTGATTTGTTACCTAGCAACTTAGCCAATCTGGGGAGATTGATATAAGTTAGCCCAATCTTCGAGCCAGTAATGTTCTCCAAAGCCTTCTGATAGGCAGGATCTTCACTCAAACTCAGATCGGGGGCTTGAACATTGTTAATAGCTGCGCGCAGCACTTTGGGATTATTAGCAAAAAGCACAAAGCGATCGCCTACTACTGCACTAGCAACAGATTTTTCTTTTCCTTGCGTGTAAATCAGCTTTACACCTTTGTATTGTTCAAACTCCAAAGAAGCGCCTTCGCTAGATTGCTTCTGCCAGAACAAATCTACAAACTCGTTGCTGCGTTGCGGGTTTTTGCTAGTTGCAATCAGCAGCAGTCCCCGTTGTTCCCCATTTTGGCTTGTACGGTCAAAATCTAAGCTGGTGACGGAAAAAGTAATTTCATCTCCCAGCCAAGGCTGGATATCTTTCTGGTAATCGAGATCGGTGTTAGCCAGTAAACTTTGTTTAACTTGGTCTAGTTCGACACGCGATCGCCCACGGTTCCCCGAACGATCCACAGCCTGCCGAACCCCCTCCTCCAAGCGATCTGGATTCACCAGCAATGACACCATGACTGGTGCCTGTTTCGGCACAAACATCGCGGCAGATGGCGTCATCTGTCCGCCCGACATCATGGCGAGGGGACTTGGCGATCTTAACCAGTAAAAGCCACCAGCACCAATCAACAGCAGCACTAAAACGCCAGCTGCTAAAGCGTAAAAAAATGAGCGTTGCTTCATGGCGAAATTCAGACCTTGCGCGAGAGCGATTGAGCTTAGAACACTAATCCAGATGTCAGAGAATATTATGGCTGCCTGCCGTCCACCCAAACTATTAAAATCTTAGTTAATCTCGAAACGCAACATCATGTCAGCTCAATCTTATCCCCGACAGATTTCCCAGATTAGTGTAGAAGAACTCAAAAAGCGTCTGTGTGATGCCCATGAGGGTTTACAACTGGTGGATGTGCGAGAGCCTTCTGAAGTAGCGATCGCCAGCATTGAGGGGTTTGAAATCCTCCCTCTGTCGGAGTTTACCGAATGGTCTGATGAAATCCCCACCCGCTTCGATCCCGGCGCGGAGACGCTAGTAATGTGCCATCACGGTATCCGTTCGGCTCAGATGTGTCAGTGGTTACAAAGTCAAGGCTTTACCAATGTTAAAAATATTGCAGGTGGTATCGATGCTTACTCACTTCTGGTAGATTCCACAATTCCCCGGTATTAATTCCTTCTTTTAGAGGCGGTCGCCTCCCCCAAAAGCTAATAATCACCAAAATGGGGAAGCGATCGCTTCCCAGGCATAGCCCGGAGAACGAGAATAAATTGCCCCTACACCTGAACAACTAGAATCTTGTGTATATATTCTGGAGAAATGTGCCAGAGTAAGTCTTATCTTAGTTTTTCCACTGTTTGCTGCTACTACCACAATTTTACTGATCGGCAGGCAGAAGACAGCATCTGCTATTGTGATTTAACCTGTAATTAAACGGCTGCTCGCTTGTCAAGAACGCCGGGCTTACGATAAATCAATAATCGTAAGTCCCCGAATTTTCATTGTGTTTAAAACCTATTAGATTCGGCTTTTGTTTAAATGTCTAAACAAGTAAAATTAACTGATCGGCAACAACGTATTCTTTGGGCAACAGTTCGTCATTATATAGCGACGGCAGAGCCTGTAGGCTCAAAAGCATTGGTAGAAGAATATAATCTCAGCGTCAGCCCAGCAACTATTCGCAATGCGATGGGTGCTTTAGAAAAAGCTGGATTACTCTATCAACCCCATACTTCCGCTGGACGGGTTCCCTCTGACTCTGGCTATAGAATTTATGTTGACCAACTAATAAAGCCTTCTGAGGTATTGGGGAGACAGGTAGAGGAATTATTTACAAAAAATCTGAACTTAGAGGATGGGAGCTTCGAGGCTTTGCTACGAGGAGCAGCGCAAATTCTCACCACGCTCAGTGGTTATATTACCCTGATCACGATGCCTCAAAACCGTACTACTCACTTACGACATTTGCAGCTGGTGCAAGTTGAGCCAGGACGGGTGATGCTAATCGTGGTGACAGATGCTTATGAGACGACTAGCGTTTTGATGGAGTTACCGCCGCTGGCTTCAGAGGATACCGAACCCGATACAGAAATTGTAGAGCGGGAGTTGCAGATTTTATCGAACTTTTTGAATAGCCAGTTGCGAGGGCGATCGCTTGTTGAATTAGTTGCCCTAGACTGGAGTGAGTTAGGTCGGGAATTCCAAAGGTATGCGGATACTTTGCGAAGTTTAGTCTCTGACTTGATCCGTCGCACCACAAAACCCGCCTCAACCCAAATTATGATTCGCGGTGTTGCGGAGGTGTTACGTCAGCCAGAATTTTCTGAGTTGCAGCAAATCCAAATGTTAATGCACCTATTGGAAGAGGAACAAGACAAGCTTGGGCCTTTAATCTTTGAATTACCTACACCAGAGATTCAAGGAGTGACAAATCTGCCACAAGGTTCGCGAGTGACAGTAAGAATTGGTTCCGAAAATCCCTTAGAACCGATGCGTACTTGTACGCTAATTTCTGCAACCTACCGACAAGGTTCCGTTCCGGTAGGAAGTGTGGGAGTTTTGGGGCCAACTCGGATGGTATACGAAAATGCGATCGCGCTCGTTGAAGCCGCCGCCGATTATCTTTCCGATGCCCTTACTCAAACCGCTTAATCGATTTTGAATTTTGGATTGAGAGAGATTGGTGATTTCCAATTTACTCTCTTCCCCTCTTTCCTAACTATCTTTGCGGTTCATTTCTTTAAAATAAATGACTAGAAAAATAGGCTTTTGGTTGCTATGGGTAGGATTAGTTAGCTACGCCTTTGTATTAGCGCCTCCTAATCAACCAGACACGTTTGAACTGATTAAAAATCTGTCAACAGGTCAATGGACAGGCATCAACCCTTTGATTATTGCCCTATTTAATATCATGGGTGTCTGGCCTATGATTTACGGTTGCCTGTTATTTATAGACGGCAGAGGGCAAAACATACCAGCTTGGCCTTTTGCAACATTCTCCTTTGGAGTAGGAGCCTTTGCTTTATTACCTTATTTGGCAATGCGCGAACCGAATACACAATTTTCATGGCAAAAAAATCTATTTTTGAAAATACTTGATTCTCGCTGGCTCGGACTTATGCTAACAATTGGCAGCGTTATTTTGGCTAGTTACGGCTTACTAGGAGCAGATTGGGCAGATTATGTTCAACAGTTCCAGACGAGTCGTTTTATTCATGTTATGAGTCTGGATTTTTGTCTATTGTGCTTAATATTTCCTGCCCTACTAGGAGATGATATGGCACGGCGAGGAATCAACAATCCTGCACTTTTTTGGACTGTGGCGCTGATTCCGCTTTTTGGCCCTTTGGCATATCTTTGCCTGCGCCCGCCCTTACCAGAATCTACTGCCGAGGTGGTATCGAAACAGCAGCCTGTCTCAAACGTAAGTAGGTAGGTATAAAAAGCCCTATTGAGAAATCCTGTTTCTTCGGTTTGGGAAATTGTAGATTAACTTGACCAAAGACAGACGTAACCGATTTTGTCTCTGCTTTAAAGTTAGTTAACAAACAAGCGTGGAATTATCGGTCAAGCTCGTGGGTAGAAAAATAGCATTATGGTTGTTATGGGGTGGCTTTATCCCCTATGTCTTGCTGCTGGCCCCTCCAATTACGGCGGACACATTCAGGCTAATTAAAAACATATTGACTCTTCAGTGGGCAGAAGTTAACCCAATTATCCTCTCCATATTTTCCCTCATCGGCATCTGGATACTAATCTACGGTTGCCTTTTATTTATCGATGGCAGGATGCAAAAGATTAGTTTTTGGCCCTTTGCTTTGGGCGCAGCGGGGACAGGAGTAATTAGTCTAATCCCTTATTTAGCTTTGCGGGAACCGAATCAAGAATTTTCCGGGCAAAAGGATGCCTTCCTGAAAGTTTTTGATTCTCGCTGGACGGGCATAATCCTCAATTTAAGTACGCTTATCTTACTGGCATTCGGCTTGCTGGCAGGTGATTGGGGAGACTTTATTCAGCAGTTTCTAAGCGATCGCTTTGTCAATGGTATGAGTTTGGCTTTTTGCCTGTTCTGCCTGCTGTTTCCAACCGTTCTCGGCGATGACATGGCGCGTCGAAGTTTCCAAAATCCCCAAATTTTTTGGGCAGTGTCGCTGGTTCCGTTGCTTGGCCCACTTGCCTATCTGTGCCTTCGTCCACCTTTGCCAGAAAGCAATGCTGAAGCGGCATAGACAGGGAGCATCCCGTTGAGTGCAAATATAAGCCCACAGGCTTTGTTTGTTTAGCCGCGACTTTAGCCGTCGGACATTTCTTAAGAGAGACGCAAGCGATCGCGTCTCTCTTTTAAAGTTAATCTACACCGCAGCGTCAAATCATCTGTCAAAATTATGGCCAGAAAAGTTGTATTGTTCCTAATCTGGGTGACATTTGTTGCCTATACCATTTGGTTGGCTCCTCTAGATCAACCAGACACACTGCCACTGGTTAAAAACCTGTTAACATTTCAGTTGGAAGAAGTTAACCCCATTCTAACGAGCATATTTTGGCTAATGGGTGTTTGGCCCATGATTTACGCCTGCCTGATGTTTGCTGATGGCAAAATGCAAAATTTTCGTGTTTGGCCTTATTTTATTGGGTCGAATGGAATAGGAGTAATTTGCCTCATACCCTATTTAATCTTGCGGAAATCAAATCAAGATTTTGATAGTAGAAAAGATTATTTACTGAAAATTTTAGATTCTCGTTTAACAGGAATTTTTCTAGTTTTAAGTACGATTGGCTTACTTTCCTACGCCATAGTAGCAGGAGATTGGGCAGATTATATTCAACAGTTCCAAACCCGTACCTTTGTTCACCTGATCAGCTTAGATTTTTGCCTGATGTGCCTAACCTTTCCTTTGACATCCTTATTTGATGATGATATGGCACGTCGAGGTTTGAAAGATTCCCGAATTTTTTGGGCTGTAGCGTTGGTGCCACTTTTCGGACCTTTAACTTATCTTTGCCTGCGTCCATTGTTACCAGAAAACAGTAGGGTGGAATTGCCTGGGGTCACAAAGAAGGCATCGCCTATTAGCCATTTAAAGCCTCTAGCTTGAAACAAGATAAATTCTTTATAGTAGTCCTAAATGACTTGTGAAGGCGAGATACCCGACTTCTCTAAGAAGTCGGGTATCTGAAGGGCTGGCACCTTACAACTCAAATATGATTGCTATAATTTATCTTTCTCAGTATCCTATACGCCTCGAAAAGAGACTTTTACATAGACACTTATCTAAATGCAAATAATCAACCGTTACCAGTTTTAGAACGCCATATATTAAACCTTTTCAACCTTCGTATTCGCTATCAATTTCTATATCCAGCGTGTCTTCATCAACTCGCACATACAAAATATTTGGGCGACAGCAGACTTGACAATCTTCTATGTAAGACTGTTGTCCACCCGCACTAAGGTCAATAAAAGTAACATTTGGTTCGCCGCAAAAGGCGCAGTAAAACTCAGATGTATTTTGCATTTACTTTAATCCCCGCCAGCACAAAGTCCGGCAGGGAAATCTCCTAAAATCCAGCTATCACTTGATCGCTACTTGCATTTTGTAGCTGGCGTTACCTCTAGTTCCGCCAACAACAATCTTATAATCTCCCGTCGCAGGCAATACACCACGCCAGCTAGTTGCCTCTTGCCTAATAATCCGCCCATTGGGAGCTACAACATCAAAAACAGCGTTTTTCTCCAAGGAGGTGATGCTGAGTGTCATTGTCTGGCGTGCCTTAGCACTAAGTAGATAGGTATCTCTAGTACCTCGCACTACCGCATACTCTACAAGCGCTGAACTTTTACCAGGTGCAAACCGGATGCGTTGTGTGCGACCCCGTGCTTGCGCGATCGCAAAGCTAGGTTCAACTGATGCACTACGGGTAGAGGCGAAGGTTGTGGTTATAGCCTCTACAGAGGGTGTCAAGCATAAAAATGCCCCTACACCTACTAAAGCCAGTTTTGAGACAATACCATTAAATTCGGGTTTCATGGATGCCATGCGATCGCTTACTTTTCGAGGGTAAAATATTTTCTCAGTTTCTCGAAAGTTTTCCCGCAATCGCATCGGTGGTATTGCGGTTTTTACTTACTCGATTAGCTTAGCTTAACGCCGGAAGCCTCACGCCATATTTGTACTCAAATTGGCGTGAGATGGATAGGTGGTTAATCTCCGGGGTTCAACACCCCGGAGATTGACAGTCTTCTGATGAGTTCTCGCAACACATCATTTTGTGTGCGCTTCGTCAACTTGCAATACTGTATGAAATGCTCGTGTTCTCGCTCTGATGGTCTAAGAGTTATTTTCGCCATGCCGCCATATTGCCGTCAATTACGGTATAACTATGGCATGAGAACTGCTTACCAGTACAAACTACGTCCAACCAAACAGCAGGCAGCAGAGATTGATAGATGGCTATCGATGCTCTGTAGCCAGTACAACTATTTGTTGGCGGATAGGTTTAATTGGTACGAGCAAAATTGCTCTCCTGTGAACGCTTGCCCCCTTGTGTGCCACTTGCCGGAGCTTCGCGACAAGCCTGATTATTTTTCACAGAAGCGGGCATTACCGCAGCTCAAAAAAACGCATCCTTGGTACTCTGAAATTTATTCCAGTGTTCTCCAGGATGTCGTTAAGCGAGTCAAAATAACGTTTGACCGATTCCTTAAGGGTGACAGCAACGGTAAACGTAGCGGCAAGCCAAGGTTTAAACCTCGTGATCGTTACCGCACGTTTACTTATCCTGAGATAAAGCAAAATTGCTTACAAGTAACAGGAAAAAAGAGTTCAATTCTCCTGCCAAAGCTCGGAACAATCAAGGTCGTCTTGCATCGCCCTATCCTTGACGGATTCAAAATCAAAACGGCATCTGTCACAAAAAAGGCTGATGGTTATTACTTAACGCTATCCCTTGAAGATCCAACAGTTCCAGAAATCAAGCCAGATTTCAATCCAAATAAAATAATTGGGATTGATGTTGGCTTAAAGGAATTCCTCACAACTTCCGAGGGTGAAGCTGTTGCCATTCCTCAGCATTACCGGAAAACTCAAAAACGTTTGCGAGTCATCCAGAAGCGGGTATCGCGCCGTAAAAAAGGCAGTAACCATAGACAAAAAGCAGTTAAACAGCTAGGGCGTCAACACAAGAAGGTTGCGGACAAGCGCAAAGACTTTCACTTCAAGACAGCCAATCGGCTGCTATCAAAACATGATGTAGTTGCTCACGAAGATTTAAATGTAAAAGGTTTGGCTCGTACCCGACTGGCTAAATCTGTGTTAGATGCTGGGTGGTCAAGCTTTCTGTCGATACTAGCAACTAAAGCCGAAAATGCTGGGTTGCTAGTTGTGCCAGTCAGTGCCCATAACACATCACAGAATTGCTCCAATTGTGGCGAGAAAGTTCCGAAAAAGCTGCACGTTCGTTGGCATGACTGCCCTGATTGTGGGTGCAGTCTTGACCGTGACCACAATGCAGCTATCAACATCAAAAATAGGGCTGAGGGTCATCCAGTCCTTAAAGCGCAACGCCTCCTAAGCAATAGCCGGATTGGTTGCGAAGCCAGCGCTCATTTTAATAAAGATAGGGCGCATGGAGATGTCACTTCTGGGGAATTAACTATAAACAACCGAAAACAGATAGAGCGGTAGGGCATTCCGTTCTTAAAGCGCAACGCCTCCTAAGCAATAGCCGGATTGGTTGCGAAGCCTACACCATATCTGTACTCAGGTTGGTGTAGGAGGTGTCACGTTACTCCGTGCGATCGCGGTGGCCATTGGGCTGTAACTTAGATTAAGCAGGCATCAAACTCTGTGCTGTGGCTAGGTGCTTCTGCAAGGTTTCCACTGGTAGTGGCCCAGCTAAGTGACTCCAGGGCAAAACTTGCTCTAGCGACCAGTTGGCGTGGACGTAGTAATCTAGTTCAGGCACCTGTCCTCGCAGTTCTTTGAAAGCACGGCGGTAACTGCCTAGAGAATCACCGTAATGCCGCGTCAGTTCCAATAGATAAGATAAACGTCTGTCTCCTCTGGATATTAGCGCTTGCATTACCGACCAGTTATAACTTTCCGGTCGAAAGTTAATACCCTCGCGTCGCAATTCCTTGTCTAACTTTTTGAGGCGTTTTTCGGCTTCTCGATTTACGCCAAACCACTGAAACGGCGTGTGTGCTTTGGGTACAAAGGTACTGCATCCCAATGTTAAGCGTAAACCGGGAGCAGCTCGTTTTAGAGATCGCATCATCGCCACTGTTGCGTCCAAATCCTCTGGTTCTTCCCCAGGAATTCCCGCCATCCCGTAAAGTTTCAGTCCAGTTAATCCACCAGCTTTGGCATTTATCGCCGCTTGCACGATTTCATCGTTATGCAGCTTTTTGTTGATAATCTGGCGCAAACGTTCCGAACCACTTTCTATAGCAATAGTAAGCGATCGCGTATCTCTTTTCGCCAAAGTTTCCGCCAACTGAACCGTCACTGTATTTGTCCGCACCGACGCAATACTTAGACGTACATCGTCATACTTTGGCTGACTCAAATATTCCAGCAGAGTTTGAAATTCTGGGTGTTGTGTAACAGAAGCACCTAACAATCCTAACCGATTTGTCACCGCCAACCCGCGCTCAATTGCCGGAATCAGCGAATCTTCTAAACTAGCCGTGCGAAAAGGTAAAGTGAGGTAACTTGCCAGACAGAAACGGCACATCTCCGGACAACTGCGTACCACTTCCACCATGTAGATATTTTCCCACGCCGCCTTTTCTGTTACTACGGTTGAAGCAGACAAAGTATTACCTCGATAAGTCTGCTTTTCTACCCGACTGGGAATTGCCTCATCTACTGGCTGAATCGACTTTATTAAACCATCTGCATTGTGATATTCCACCACATACAAACTGGGAACATAAATTCCCGGAACTTGCGCCAAACGCTTCAACTGAGTTTGTCTATCAGCTTGTCGGACTTCCTTGTAAGCTTCAATGAAATTTGGCAGGAGATTTTCCCCATCTCCTAGCAATATCACATCAAAAAAGTCAGCAAAAGGTTCAGGATTAGCAGTTAATACTGGGCCTCCACCAAATACTAGGGGATGATTATCAGAACGGGCAGCAGCGCGACTGGGAATTTCTAACGATTCCAGTAAATTGAGGATATTTACATAATCCAGTTCCCAAGAAACAGAAAAACCTACTAATTCTGGATTTCTCGGTAGTTGTTCCTGGGTATCCGTAAACAGGCGACTCACCTGCACATCGCAGCGCATTGCCAAAGTCGCCCACACCACCTGATAGCCCAGGCTAGTGATGCCAACGCTATACTCATTTGGGAAGCCAAATATTGTAGGTATGGCATCGTTGTCAGGCGTTGCAGGTGTAAATAAAAGACGTTCAGCAGCAAATACTCCGGTCATCACAGGCAAATTAAGCGTCAGAATAACATTTCATCTATATCTAATTTTAAACCATAGAATTATAAGATTAAAAATTAAGGTTAATGAGTTGGCAATAATTATTGGTAAAGCTTGAATAAAAATTCCGTACACCAGCCACAGGAAAACGCCACTACAGAAAATAATCAGCATTTCCAAAGAAACATCTTTGGCTGATTTCGAGCGCCATATTTTAAAAAGTTGTGGCAAGAATGCAATGGTAGTCAATGTAGCTGCGAACAAGCCCAAAATTGTAATAAAGTCCATTTAGATTCTGTAATTGACAATTATATTTTTAGCGTCTAGGTACCGCTCGCTAAATTGATTGGCGCGAAAGGAGATTATAATTATGATACCGTTTGGGAAGTGTCTGGTTTGTGGCGGCAAGCTGCGCGAGTAAAAACATCTTACAGCTAAAGGGCACAGCTACAAAAGCTAAGCCTTACTCCGCAGGCTTTTAAGGCTGCAAATGCTGTTTTTATTTGTGTAGCCACACTCTTTAGGATGTGGACTACAAAAGAGATATATAGCCGCTATTATTTTAAAACTACTTCAGATATGGATTTATTTACTTTCAATTACCTGCGTAGGGGCATGGCAATGCCATGCCCCTACATGTGGCATTCTTTATAATTAACTTAATCTCTGAATTCAGTGAAATAAATTGATATTTAGAGTCTAAGAAGTTTACCTTGTGATTTTATAGTTTTTTCTTTCCTAAGTTGCTCTCGCAAGATAATTTCAACGGTTGGTAAAAGTTGATGCTTTTTAACTCAATTCAACTCAATATCAGTAATTTTTATTCCTAAGTTAACTTTTCGTAGTATGAAGAGCAGATTAGAAGAAGATGACTCTGTATAATTAGTTGCCTGATACTTGGACTTCAGGATAGTAAAATGTTCTGTTTGGCTGGGGAACTGTTGATATATATGAAGTTGCGGGATCAAACCGGATGTAAAGGAAACTATAACTACACAGCAGCTATATAAGAAACCGGAAAATTACCTACATCACAAAATGCGATCGCATTCTGGTTATCCTTAATAAGTGCTGTTCGCAGGGTGCATAATTGTAAACTATAGTCTTGGATATAAGAGGCAAATTCAGATCCCAAGCCTTACAATAAGCAAGAACAAGGGCGAGTAGTAGCAGGGCTTGTGGTGTGATTAAGGAGTTGACGTGGCAAAGTTCATCTCAAGGCTGAAGGATATATCAGGCAAGTTCAATGCAGGAGTCTCAACTGAACCAGTCGATACGCCTAAGATTGATAAACAACCAGATAACCCAGATAAGGTAGATAAACAGACATTGCGGCGGCGGCGGGAAATCAAGCGAAGTCTCTTGCGGATGAAGCGCTTCTCTGGCCAGCAGTTGGAAGTTATCAAAAAGCCTTTCACGGGAGAAAATCCCCTTCATCACAAAAAGCGATTTTGGATCGGCTTGGGTGTGGGAGGAGGAGCGATCGCGCTGGGTGTTGCTTGGTCATCTTTTGAAAGCAGCTTACCGGATACTGGCGATGTATTAACTTTAATGCGCCCAGAGACTTTGACCATTAAAGCCTCTAATGGCAAAATACTTCAGCAAATTGGCCCCACTACCCGCGAAGCCCTGAAAATTGACAAAATTCCTAAAAAGCTGATACAAGCCTTCATTGCCATAGAAGACAGACGCTTTTACCAACACCAAGGGGTAGATTATCAGGGCGTAGGGAGAGCAATAGTTTCTAACCTGGTAGCCAGAGATGTCGTTGAAGGCGCTAGCACTATTACCCAACAACTAGCGAGGATGGTTTTCCTCGATCAAGAGCGTAGCGTCTGGCGCAAGCTCAAAGAAGTTCGTACTGCACAAAAAATTGAGAACGGAAACACCAAAGATCAAATTCTGGAACGTTATCTGAATTTGGTTTATTTGGGAGAAGGTGCTTATGGAGTAGCAGATGCGGCTTGGGTTTACTTCACCAAGCCAGTGTATGAGCTAACGTTGGCGGAAATGGCAACGCTAGCCGCAATACCACCAGCACCCAATGAATACTCGCCCCTGAAGAACCCGCAAGTTATCAAACAGCGGCGAAATTTGGTATTAAAACGGATGCAGGAGGCTGACTTCATTACAGCAGAAGAAGCCGACAAAGCGATCGCTTCCCCATTAATTACAAAAGCAAGCCCTCCCAAACGCCTCGAAAGATTCGCCCCCTACTTCACCGAATACATCCAACAGGAACTGCCCAAATACGTTTCCAAACAAGCGCGGGAAGTCGGCGGTTTAACTGTGGAAACCTCCCTGCACCCAGAGTGGCAGGAAGCAGCGGAAGAAGCTGTCACAAAAACCATAGAAAACACGGGAAGAGGTCAAAACTTTGAACAAGCTGCTCTAGTTGCCATCGATCCGCGTACCGGAGAAATTAAGGCGATGGTCGGGGGAAAAGACTTTTTCAAACAACAATTTAATCGCGTCACCCAGGCACAGCGCCAACCTGGTTCTACATTTAAAGCATTTGTTTATGCAACAGCAATGGCAGCTGGATTTACTCCCTATCGCGGCTACCTGGACTCACCTTACAAAGTAGACGGCTATACCCCCAAAAATTACAGCGAAACCCACCGGGGCTGGATCTCCATGAGAGATGCCCTGATCGGCTCAATAAATGTAGTCGCTGTGAAAGTTTTGGTAGATGTCGGGTGGGAACCAACGATCCAACTGGCACGCAAAATGGGAATTGAATCAGAACTCAAACCCACCTACTCCACAGCTTTAGGTGCCTCCGAAGTTAACCTGTTGGAACTAACTAGCGCTTATGGCACTTTTGCCACCAACGGAACACATACAAAAGCCTTTGGCATCCGCCGTGTTCTCGACCGACGCGGCAACGTAATTTACAACGCCAAATCTAAATCAGAGCGCGTCTTACAAGAAGACACATCTGCCATTATGACTTGGCTGCTGCGGGGTGTTGTGAACGAGGGTACAGGTCAAGCTGCCTCTTTAGGCGATCGCCCCGTCGCTGGCAAAACCGGAACCTCTGACGAAGCCCGCGACCTGTGGTTTATTGGTTACATTCCCCAAATGGTTGCTGGTGTTTGGCTGGGCAATGACAACAACAAACCTACTTGGGGTGCCAGCAGCACAGCCGCCTACACCTGGCACGAGTTCATGGAGAAAGTGGTAGAAGGGATGCCCATCGAGAAGTTTCCCCCTCGACCTACCCAATTAGAAGGGCGCAAACCCCAAATCGACGTCAAGCCAATCAAGCCTCGAAGCAGCTATTCTGGGCCTATAAACACAGATAAAAGCGACAACGACGAGCAAACTCAAACCCCCCGACGGAGAAGATCCCGCCGTACATACAGCGAAGACAACTCCAGCAACGAAACTCCCCGGCGTAGCCGGAGCCGCAGTAACACCTACCAAACCAACAGTGTACAAAGTGGCGAGGAGCGCCCTCGCCGCAGGCGGCGACGCAGCCAAGAAGTCCAGACTCAAGAAGTCCCCACACCCACCTATCGCCGTCGCCGTCGTAGTTCACAAAACACAGATTCTCAGAGCCAGCAAACTCAAGAAACGCCTACGCGCAGCAATCGCCGCCGTCGTCGTAGTTCACAAAACACACAATCGCAGGAGTCGGCACCAGTGGGGCGTAGTAGTTATCGCCGCAGGTCATCAGAATCGACTTCCTCAACTTCCTCGACTTCCTCGACTTCTCGCCGCCGACGGAGGAGCAGACAAACAGTACAAAGCTCTGAGCCACCAGCACCACGCGCACCCAGAAGGGAGTACAACTCCGCTGCGCCACCAGCGCCTCCAGCTGCTAGGAAGGATAGTTCTTCACAGTAGTTAGGGCTTACGCACGTCAACACGCTGTGAGGGCATAGCAATGCCATGCCCCTACGACAGAATGAGGCATTCACTAATTAACTGCGTAAGTCCTGAGTAGGCATCTTGGCAAGAAAAGCTGAACAACTCAGGGGCTGAGGGAGAAATTGAATTCAGGCTCTCCCTTATCCCCTACTCTGGGGATCAAACTCAAGGGTGATAGAGGATTCTCTTAAGTTTGGTACGATAACCAAAAATCGATAAGGAGATTACAAAAAATGAGTTTACTTATGGACGTTGCTGCTGCTAGTGGGCCTCATTTTCCAGTTTCTGCTACTGCTGTGTACGCAGTTGGTTTTATTGCTGCTGTAACTATTGGCTCGGTTGCTTGGTACAACTCTAAGCGTCCTGTGGGTTGGGAAGATAAAGAGCGTCCAGATATTGTGCCTGATGTTAAAAAAGAGGAAACCCCTGGTCTGGGCAAGCCATAAAAAAGGAAAAAGGCAAAAGTTATAAAATCCATATTGGTCTAGTCGCACCTAATAAATATAGGCCGATAAAAAAAGAATTGAAAAGAGACACTTTTCGCTAATTTGTTAGGTGTCTTTTTCAATTCTTTAGATTTATCTATGGGATTTTTACTCTGGCATTTTTGCATTTTTCCTGGTTAGCGCAGTGCTACAGGAGAACGCAAGGTCACATTCAAATCGGTGTTGGGGTCAATAACTACAACATCAACTTTTCTTTGTCCGAAAAACAGCCCACCCAAGGCACCTAAACCAGCACCGCCAAGGATTTCTTCAGTAGCAAGCGCTTTGTCACCAGTCAAAGCAGCGATCGCGGCCGCAGCTGCTCCACCAAGGGCAGCACCTTTGAAAATAGAACTGGTGTTGCTTCCCTGACTTACCTGTTGGGTTCTGGTAATTACTTTAGAAGCACCATTGATACGCGCCCGTTTACCGTTGGAAAACACTAATTCCTGGGCAACAAATCGGGAACCTTTCCCATTAGGAGCAGGGCGTAGTTGACCAACAACCTGAGTTCCAGCAGGAATTACAATAGCACCGCTAGAGGCTTTAACGTTGCTTGCCACGCTCAGAGTTACAGGGGCAGTTTCGGTAGGAGTAACGACGATTTTATTGGCTTTGTCATACCTGACAGCAATCCTGGTTCCAGATGCGAGGGTGACTGAAGTTGTGGGAAATTCATAAGATTGTGCAGCCGCAGGCGCAGTTGCGATCAGTGTTGGGGCAGCTACACCAGTAGTGATGGTTAGTGCCATGAGTGCAGCAGTTGCAGATTTCCAGCTAGTCATAGAAAACACTCTCTCTATTTACGCGGTTATATGTAGGGACGGCTTGTTGGTGAGATTGTTTCTTGACAATTTAACCGCTATAGGATTAAGAAGAAGACGATCGCCTATAAGTCTTATGAGGTGGACATCTTACTCGCCCTCAACAGGTGTTTTCAAGACGTGAAGCGCAAGCGCGACGAAAGTCGTTCGCGCTTTCAAAGGCAACACTTACCAACATCTATTTACAGGGTAGCTAACGCCTAAAACCAAGCTAACCGCAATACCCGATCCTTAACGTACTGGATACCCTACACCTCCCATGAGGGCGATCGCGCTTTGTGGTGAAGGGGGAAATAAATGCGATCGCGCTACATTGATTCTCTTTTTCGTTGCTCAATCTCTGCTATGGGTAACAACAAGGTATCTTCTATCTTTCGTCGCACCTCGCGACTTACATAACAATCGCTATTCAGGCACTCCACCAGCAACTTATTGGCATCGTAATACTGCTTAAATAATTCCTGTTGGTGTTTGCTGAACTGCCAATTGTGACCCATATTATACTTAATCATCACGGCTCTGAATTGCTCAGCCCAAGCTATACCGTTAGCTTTCCACCATTGCTTATTTTGTGCCCAGTCTTTCGATTTAAGTAATTTAGGTAATTGATCTCTAAGTTGTTGCAACGAGTTCTTTAATTCTGGTTCGCGGCTGCGGGCGCGGTCAAGGACGCGGTCGAGGGCGCGGTCGAGGACGTGGTCGAGGTCGCGCTCGAAGGCGGGGTCGAGGGCAAGGACGCGGTCGCGGGCGTGGGCGAGGTCGCGGGCGAGGGCGTGGGCGAGGGCGAGGTCGAGGGCGCGGGTGAGGTCGAGGTCGTGGTCGTGGTCGAGGGCGTGGGCGAGGGCGAGGTCGAGGGCGCGGGTGAGGTCGAGGTCGTGGTCGCAGGTGAGGGCGGGGTCGAGGGCAGAGTAAAAAGCGCGGACTGCTGCTGACTTATAGTTATATGAAATTTGGACTGACAGAGATTTCTTACTTACCCACATTAGGAACTGCTGCAACTTCTCATCACCAGCTACAATTTCATCAACTTGATGTTTCATTAACTGTAGTAAACGATCTGCTTTTGGCGACATCCCAACTGCTAAAAAGAAAACTTCTCGCCAGTGTTCTTCGGTAATGTGATTAACCAAACGTTGCAACGCCTCCTCTGATGACTGTTTTACAACAACAATTTCTCTAGCAGTGAAATACTCGTGAAATGTTAGATGGGAAAACGAGTAAATCCCTTTAGCGCGTTCCACTACTAGACCATGATGATGCTCAATTGAGCGCAAAACTTCCTCACTGTCCAGTTGTAATGCTTCCTCATCAGTATTAGCACTAGGTAAATTACGGATGTAATCTGTGATGTATTGCTCGGCTGTTTTTTGCTTAAAGAAATAGTCACCTTGCTCAAACGTAGTCAGGGCGATTTTACTGAGTAAATTTTCCTTACCCTGAATTGATAGCTTTTTGTAAACTTGAGCGCGTTGAATCCCGCGCTTGGCATCCCATTTTTTCAGTAGCGCATCCAGTCCTTCTTTGTATAGTTCAGAACGATTCGCCGGGAAATCCCCTGACTCTTCAAACGCCAAACATAGGAGCGTCAGCAGTAGCGGACTTGTGGCGAGTTCGTTGATCCGTTCATTGTCTGTGAGGCATTCGATAAAAGTTTCTGGTTTAACAGCTTTACCCTTAAACCAGTTGGTTGCAAAGGTGGCAATTTGTTCACTATCAAAATCAGCAACTTCTACCTCTGTAAATTTCTCGAAGGTATATTCTCTCGCTGCAATTCGGCAGGTCATCACAAAATGATTGTCACGAAACTGGTCAGAAAACTCACGAATCTCTTTTAAGACACGCTTATTATCGTCCTCTCTAACTTCATCCAAACCATCGAGTAAAATCAATCCTCTGCCGCATTCGATTACATCTTGTAGAGACACGATAACCCTTGCCTCTCCAACCCCGCAGCCCGCGAATTGCTGATTGATGTATTCCAATAAACTTGGTTTATTAGCGGTTTCAGCAAAGTCTTTGAGGGTGACAAAAATCGGCACGCGATCAGTCTGAAACTTATCCTGATTGCACTGAACTGCTAAATACTTCAAAAATGTGGTTTTACCAGCCCCAGGCTTCCCCAAAATCATCAACTTGGGATATTTATTGACCGCATCCAGTCCGGGGATTCGTTTTTCAGTAATTCTGCCCAGTCCAAAGCGATCAAACTTCTCAAAGTTGCACTCTTGCAGTAATTCAGAAATATCTTTGCGCGTGCGTCCAGTAATTTTCTCTAGAATGTTGACGTTGGTGTAGATATCATTCAACCCAATGGGGTGAGTCATATCTAGCACCCGCATTGTGCCGCAGTCTTCTTGAATGCTGGGTTTTATCTTGCCCCGTACCTCTTGCACTAGAGCATCAATATCAATGCTGTTTTTCTGATTCTGGTCAGATGGAACAGGTACAGCGTCTTTAGGTAAATCAGCAATCTCCTGCCAATCCAAACGTAACTTTTCACAAAGACCAACAAATATCTCGCTTTTAACTGCTTTACCTGTAAAGAATTTTGTGATCGGTTGACGACTGATACAAACTACACCGATTAAATCAGTCTGTTTCCATCTGTTGGCGATTAGAGCTTGTTTTGCCAACTGGATACCTTTTGGAGACGCCTGGAGCGATCGCGCTGTCATAAATAAACTACAAACTTTCGCCTATTTTACTCGCCTCGATTGCTTGTCTGTCTTCCAAAACATACATCTCAGTCACGAAGTCAGGCATGGGGCGTTCCTTGCTCAGACAGGATTACAGCCATCTTGAAAGAATAGTGATTCCAGGTTCTTTTATGAACATCGTTCTGATGCTTCTGCTGTGGGTAGCCGAAAAATTCGCGGAAAAAGCTTTGGAGAAGTTATTAGAGAAGATATTAAGCGATCGCAACTTCAAGCGTCTAACCACTGGCTTTAAACTCCAGATTTTAGTGTTGTATCTGGACTGGCTACTGCAAAAGACTTCATTTCAGGAGCCACCCGATCGGGATGGCAAATAGACGAAGACCGCTAAACCACCCGGAAGTCAAGTTCCGGGCTAATAGCTTAAGTCCATTAAAATGGACTCAAACCTTTGAACAGTCCTCAGTGCTAGATTTCAGTTTGCAAAATAACGATGTGGTGCGATCGCGCAACGTAGCCTTAAAAGAGCGATCGCATTCCCCTAACCCACAAGTAAATCCGATGACAAAAACAGAAATATTGGCAGCACTCAAGCAGATGACAACCGAAGAGCGCTTAGAAATCATCGAAGCTGCTTCGCGGATGATGCGGGAAGAAATAGAAGACAAGGGGCGGATAATAGCTGAGAAGAAAAAGCGACTCAGAGCAGCTGCTGAGGCTGCAATCCCAGATTATCTGCCTGGAGGTGCGCTACACGATCTATGGTCGCCTGACAGTGAACCTTATTATGACTCTGAGGAAGAATTACTTGAAGCTCTTAACGCTGAGGTAAAAACTAATGCGTAGAGGCGAAGTCTGGCTAGTCAGTTTCAATCCTATAATTGGCGATGAAATCGGGAAAATTCGTCCAGCAGTGATAGTGAGTAAAGATTCTGTTGGATTTTTGCTACTCAAAGTTATTGTTCCAATTAGCAAATGGCAGGAGCGATATGCAGATCGAGACTGGATGGTGCGGCTGGAACCTAATGCAGAAAATGGTTTGAGTAAACTTTCAGTAGCAGATACTTTTCAAGTGCGATCATTGTCACAACTTAGGCTAATTCGACAATTGGGCAATCTTTCTGACGAAGCCATCCAAGAAATTACCGCAGCCTTAGCCATTGTCCTCAGCATATTATGATAATTTTGCCTTCCTAAAGTTCGCCTGCGCGAACTTCGTTTTTATAGCCCTTGAATTCTATTTGGCAAATATTTTTAGAGCAAATTGGCAAATTTATCGCAAAAATCCTATTTTCAACCGTTAAACTAGGCAATAGTGCAGATGTACTGCTATTTCTAAATAAGAGGTACGGCGCTTTACCCTGAATGATCCCACTGCAACTGGTTCTCAAAAACTTCCTCAGCTACCGCGAGGCAAATTTAGATTTTAGCGGCTTGCATACAGCCTGCATCTGTGGTTCTAATGGTGCGGGTAAATCTTCCCTTTTAGAGGCTATCACCTGGGCAATTTGGGGAGAATGTCGTGCAGCTACAGAAGATGATGCTATCAATGCTGGTGCTAAAGAAGTTCGCGTTGATTTCACTTTCCAATGCAATCAGCAAACTTATCGGGTGATTCGGACTCGTCAGCGGGGACAGGGTGGATCTCTAGAATTTCAGGTACAGAGTTCCAACGATTTTCGCTCTTTGACTGGGCGAGGAATGCGGGCGACGCAACAGATGATAATACATCACCTAAAGTTGGATTACGAGACTTTCGTGAATTCCGCTTATCTGCGTCAAGGTAAAGCGGACGAGTTTATGCTCAAGCGTCCGAATGAGCGGAAACAAATTCTCGCTGATTTGCTGAAGCTGTCTCAGTATGAAGAATTAGCAGAACAGGCGAAGGATGCGTCTAAACAGTATAAAGCGCAGGCGGAACAGTTAGAGCAGAGTTTGCTATCGATAGAGCAAAAACTGCAACAACGGGATGCGATCGCTCTCCAACTCTCCTCCGTGGAAACTCAGTTGAGCGAGTTGCAACAAGCCCAAACTATTGATAATGGTAAAGTCCAAGGTTTGCTTGCCCAGCAGCATCAGCGGCAAACTTTTGAACAACAACTGAGTTTTATCAAGCAGCAGTATCAAAATCTTAACCAAGATTGCGATCGCTATCGGCAAGAAATCGCCGCAACTCAACAGCAACAACGGCAATTAGAAAATTTACTCCAAAAAGAAGACGAAATCTTAGCTGGTTACGCCAATTTTCAAGGCTTGCAACTTCAGGAAGAAACTCTCACTTCTAAATCTCAAGCTTACCAAGATGCCCAACAACAACTCGGTAAACTACAGCAAAAGCTAAGCGAACAAATTAACGAGCTTAATTTACAACTCAGACAAGAGCAAGGACAACTTGACGCTTTGCGGCAATCTAGAGCAGATATACAACAAATCTTGAGCCGCACCGAAGAAGTAGAAGCGGGGTTGCAAAAATTACAGCAAGCGCGAGCTTATTTAACTCATCTCGATCAGCTACAGGTGCAAGTGGCTCCCCTGGTGCAACGTCGCACACAGGTGCAAACTGAACTAGATCGCGTCCACGCTCGATTATCTGCCAGATTAGAAGAACTCCGCAAGTCAGTTCGCGATCTGCAAAAACAGCAACAACGTCAACCCAAACTGCAAGAAACATTACAGCAGGTTGAAGGACAAATTCAGCAACTCGACAAAAAGCGAGTTTATCAGGAACGAGTCCAAGAAAAAGAATTGCATCAGCGTAGTTTCCGCGATCGCTTGCAAGCAAATCAGCGGGAATGGGAAAATAAACTCACAGAATTAGCCCAAAAGCTGCAATTGATCCAGAATCCTAATTCTAGTTGTCCGCTGTGCGATCGCGCACTGGATGAACATCACTGGCAATTGGTAGTGCAAAAAACCCAAAGTCAGGAACAAGCGGTTCAAGATCAAATTTGGGATGTAGACGGGCAAATAGCTTTATGCGAGTATCAGTTACAAACCCTTACTCGTGAGTTAAAGGAAATATCCCAAGAACTTGCCAACTACGATGCTTTGCGGGAACAACGCGGACAACTGGCAGCAGAACACTCAGCTATGGCTGAAATCCAGACTCGTCTGCAACAGATTTTAGTAGAAAAAGAGCAAATTGAGCGATCGCTTTCTTCTAACGACTATGCTCCCGATAAACAAGAAGAACTGCACCGCCTTGACCAACAATTGCAACAACTTAAATATAATGAGCAAGATCATGCCTTAGCTAGAGGTGAGGTAGATCGTTGGCGTTGGGCAGAAATTAAACAAGCAGAAATCAAACAAGCACAGCGGCGACAAGCCCAAATAGACGCACAACAACCAGAATCATTAGCGAAGATTGCTCATCTGCGATCGCAAATTCAGCAGCTACAAGTTAATTCCGATTTATCTCGACAGATAGAAGCTCTGAATCAGCAGATGGCGGAAATTGGTTATGAGCGATCGCAGCATGACACCCTGAGAAAAGCGTTGCGTCAGGCGCAGGCGTGGCAATTCCGCTATCAAGAACTCCAACAATCACAGCAGCAATATCCTCTGGTGAGACAGCGATCGCAAGATTTAGCGCAGTCTTTGGAAATGCGATCGCAAGACTTGCAACAAATGACCTCTCAAATGGATGCTATTGTTCAACAATTGCAACAAACCCCAGATACTAAAGGCGAACTTCGAGATTTAGAACAGCAGATACACCAGCGGCAACTGTTACAAAATGACCATCAACGACAGTTAGGAAGCTTACAACAACAGCAACAACATCTCGAACAACTCAGCACTCAACACGCAGAACTCAAAAATCAGCACGTAACCACCCAACGGCAATATCGAGTTTATCAAGAATTAGCACAAGCTTTTGGTAAAAACGGCATCCAAACTTTGATGATTGAAAACGTGTTGCCACAGTTAGAAGCTGAGACAAATTCTTTACTTTCTCGGCTTAGCGGTAATCAATTGCACGTCCAATTTGTAACTCAAAAAGCCGGACGTAGTGGACGCTCATCCGCTAAAAAAGCTGCAAAATTAATTGACACCTTAGATATTTTAATTGCTGATGCTCGTGGCACCCGTCCTTATGAAACTTACTCTGGGGGTGAGGCATTTCGGATTAACTTTGCAATTCGTCTGGCGTTAGCAAAGATGTTAGCGCAACGTGCGGGAACGGCTTTGCAAATGCTGATTGTCGATGAGGGATTTGGTACCCAAGACGCCGAAGGATGCGATCGCTTAATTGCGGCGATAAACGCAATCTCTCCTGACTTCGCCTGCATTCTCACCGTCACCCATATGCCACAATTCAAAGAAGCCTTCCAAACCCGCATCGAAGTCTATAAAACCCAGAATGGCTCTCAGTTGAGCCTGATGATGTAAAACCTAACCCCAGGTTTCCGACAGGAATCAACCTTGCCCCACCCGAACTATACTATTCGGTATTCTCACCCTAATTCCCTCACTCAGACGATGCCCTTCAGCATGGGAATCGCTACGATCAAAGTAACAGAAAGAAAGTGAACAACACAACATCTTCCTCCAGGCTGAATTGTCAGCCATTCTTATCACTCCTGCGAGAGGTTTTATGATTCGATTTCTCGTTAGCGTGCTAGTGTTTGTTATCGACACGCTTTATCGCGATCGCCCTTATCAACGCTTCTACGTATTAGAAACAGTGGCTCGCGTCCCCTACTTTTCCTTTTTGTCAGTCTTGCACCTTTACGAAAGTATGGGATGGTGGAGAAAAGCTGACTGGCTGAAAGTTCACTTTGCCGAATCTTGGAACGAACTGCACCACCTGCTGATTATGGAATCCTTAGGCGGGAACCAACATTGGAGCGATCGCGCTCTCGCCCGAACTACAGCCCTAATTTACTACTGGGTAGTTGTAGCACTTTACATCGTTTCGCCCCGCACCGCCTACAACTTCATGGAAATGGTGGAAGAACACGCCTACCATACCTACGCGACGTTCTTGCAAGAGCATGAAGCTGAACTAAAGGCGCAACCTGCACCGCAAGTAGCAATTCACTACTACCGCGACGGCGATCTCTACCTATTTGATGAGTTTCAAACTGGTGTAGTACCTGAATCTCGACGGCCTGTAGTTGACAACCTTTATGATGTTTTTGTCAACATTCGGGATGACG
Organism: Funiculus sociatus GB2-C1; assembly: GCF_039962115.1. Lineage (NCBI taxonomy): Bacteria > Bacillati > Cyanobacteriota > Cyanophyceae > Coleofasciculales > Coleofasciculaceae > Funiculus > Funiculus sociatus. The sequence continues at coordinate 32,182 of NZ_JAMPKJ010000022.1, forward strand.
AAGACCAACACGTCAAAACCATGATCGCGTGTCAAAAAACCGACGCTCAAAATACTTTCCAGAGTCCCCATTCCCTACCTTACACCGAACAGAAGGTTCTCCTGCCTCAACTATCAGGTGCCGAGGTTGAGTATCAGTTAGCCACTGCTAAAAGTTAACTGATTCTCCAGCATTCATCTCCTTCTCCGTTTGCACTGAGAAGGGGATGAGAGGCTAAAAAATATTATTCCCCAAAGCACCAGACGAATAACACCACCAAAGTTGTAAGAATCAACCAGTTAGGTATAGATACCAAATGCACGATACTCAAAGGCCACAAAACTAGAATTTGCGAAAATATCCAGCTGGCGGTTAACATTAGCACAGTCAAGATAACCAGTGGCATAAAACTCTCCTAAACTAAAGCGATATAAAAATTACTTTCTCTTTCTGGTTCACTGAGCATTTTTTCGACGAAACACTTTGTAAATGTGGCAGACAAATAGGTGTCACTTGTGCTAAGCACAAATTGCATAAACTTGATTAAAACGGTAAGTAGTCTTATCTGTACTCGTACTCACCTGCGGGTAGAAAATTAAATCCGTGGTTGAAAAGGAGGGTACCTGCAATGCAGCGATTCAGAGTTATTGGTAGTTTAGCTTTAATCTCAGCCTTAAGCGCTACAGCCGTTTTAGCGAAAGAAGCAAATTTTGATAATTTAATTATGTCAGCCGAGCGGAGAAATGCCAGAAGGGTTGCCACAGGTTACACTGGCGGCTCTTTTTCCCTGACATCAATTGCAAATCGCGATCGCTCTGGAAACCCTTGTATCGGTTATGGTTCGCCAAATCCCGATCATATTTTAGTCTTGCAGAAAGATTATCCCCGCCTAAAAATACAAGTAGACAGCGGAGGACAAGACACAACTCTACTAATCAGAGGACAATCCAACGTTATTCGCTGTGGCGACGATACTGGCTCCCGTAAGGATGCCAGCGTCGAAGATACAGGTTGGAAAGCTGGTAGATATCGCATTTGGGTGGGTTCTATAGACGCTGGGAAACGGCGAAATTACACCATTTCCGTACAAGAATAAGTCTTCCTCCTTCCCAGTTTCCGACTGAAACGCAACTCTTAAAGGTGCCTCCCACAAGCCTCGCGAAAGCTGAGAATACGTGAGCCTCACAGTAGCGCCATTTCCAGACGGGGGACTGAGAACAAGAAAAGCCCCTTTTTTAAGCCGCGTACACACAAGTCAGCAGACCTCTCCCCAAACCCCTCTCCAACACCCAAAGGAACTTTCAAAATGGCTCCCTCCGGCTCCCCTTCCCTGGCAGGGAAGGGGCTGGGGGTTAGGTCTGCCACTTGTGTGTACGCCGTAGCTTTTTAAGAGGGGGTTCGAGAAATCTCCTTATACCTTAATCATTTCCCAGCATTTGCAACTTGTACAAACTCGCATAAAGGCCGCCTTGCTGCAATAATTCTTCGTGGCTGCCCGACTCCACCAATTGCCCACGCTTCAACACCAAAATCCGATCCACATTGCGGATAGTAGAAAGTCGGTGAGCGATGATAATAGCTGTGCGTCCTTCTAGCAACTTATCTAAAGCATCCTGAATTAAAGCTTCTGTAGCAACATCCAGACTTGCCGTTGCCTCATCTAACACTAAGACACGGGGATTGCGGATAGCAGCACGGGCGAAAGCTAACAACTGCTTTTGTCCGCTAGAAATATTAGTGCCTCGTTCTCTGAGCTGGGTGTCGTAGCTTTGAGGCAGCTGTTCAATGAAACTATCAACATTGGTTTTTTGAGCTGCTGCCTTAACTTCCTCGAATGAATAGGTGTCTCCCAGCGTGATATTGCTCTTGACATCGCCAGCGAAGAGAAAACCATCCTGAAGAATAACGCCCATGTGTTCCCGCAGTTCTTGTTGCGGTAAGTCCCGGATGTTTATCCCATCAAGGAAGATACGACCTTGGGTGGTGTCGTAAAGGCGGCACAGCAGACGGATAATAGAACTTTTTCCGGCACCTGTGGGGCCAACTAGAGCAACTTTTTCACCAGGCTTGATGGTGAAGTTTAGGTTTTTGAGGACGTATTCATCATTTTTGTAGGCGAAAGAGACATTTTCAAAGCGAATTTCACCTTTTCGTCCGTCGTCCGTTGTCCGTTGTCCGTTGAGCGTTGCCAATGACGACTCTGAATCGCGGATTTCAATCGGCTCACTTAGAATATCAGTGATGCGCTCGACAGCGGTGAAACCAGATTGCAGCGCGGTGAACTTTTCGGCAAATTGACGCAAGGGATCGAATAGACGCTGGGCATACAGGATAAAAGCTGATAGGGTGCCAAAATTTATGGAATTCCCCATAATCAGGATGCCGCCTAACCAGAGTACGCCAGCGATCGCTACCAAGGCAACCCACTCCAGGGTCGCCGATACCGCTGAGTCGTGAAAAATGGTTTTATCAACTTCACGGACGTATCGCTGGTTGGTAGTGCGAAACAGTTCGGCGTTGAATTTCTCCCGCCGGAACAACTGCACCACGTTCACACCAACGATATTTTCTTGCAGCGTCGAGTTAAGCGCAGAAAGTTCGTCCCTAGCTTTGTAATTAGCTTTGCGGTACTCCTGCTGGAAGTAAATAATCAAACCTGTTACTGGTACCAACAACAGCACCAGCATCAATCCCAGTTGCCATTGCAAGGCAAACATGGTGATAGCAATTACCAAAATCGAGACTAAATCGCTGACAATCCCAACAGCACCCGTAGAAAAGACATCCCCCAAGGCTTCTACATCGCTGGTGAGGCGCGTAATCAATCTCCCCACTGGTGTCCGGTCAAAAAACCGCACTGCCAGAGAGGTTACATGGTTAAATAAATCGGTACGAATTTCTGCGGTAATTTGCTGCCCAACCTTCTGCACCGTGTAACCTTGGATTGCTGTAAACACCAGCCTTACTACCATTGTTACCAGCAGTAAAAGCGAGAGAATATTGATCCCATCTAATAAAGGTTTACCCCGGAGAAAAGGCCAAACTTGTTCGGAGCGAATCAACGAGATTGCTTGCCCGATTATGATTGGTTGAATAGCTCCTGCTACGGATAGCGGCAGCAACAATATGAGAGAAATTATTAGTAGACCACGACTGCGACGCGCATAGGGTGCTAGTCGTAGGAAAAGCCGCCAGTCGCTTTCGCGCCGACGCGGTTTTGCCAAATTATCCGAAACAAGCGGGGATTGAGTCATGATCCTTAGTCTTTAGTCTTCAGTCATTAGCCCTTAACTAATCGCTAACGACTAATGACTAACCTTATTCTTTCCCCTTCAGGAGTGCAGTGGCAGCTGCCTGGAGAGATATGTAGGCAGTTTCTGGTTGTCCGTTGATGTACGAATTGCCGTCTTCGCCTTCGCAGAGGAGTCCTATTTTTTGCCCATCAGCACCAACTACCTCTAGTACGTCCTGAATCGTCTCGATGTCAAAACCTTCGACAACTGAACTCCAATCACTTTTGTCAACTGCACGAATTTTAATAGTTTCTTCCATCTAGTTGCCTACTCCTAACAATTCAACGTTGCGCTTCGCAACTGTTCCACCCATTTATGAATATCGCCACCGTTCAGACGATATGAGAGAGGATGGGCAATCAGCCGCGCCGTACTCTCAAATAGTGTATCAATTTCTACTAAGCCGTTTTCTCGTAGAGTGCGACCTGTGGAAACCAAATCGACAATCGCCTCGGACATTCCCGTAATCGGCCCTAGTTCCACTGAACCATACAAAGGCACGATTTCTACAGGTAAATCTAAGCTATCAAAGTATTCGTGGGCGCAGTGAACATACTTAGATGCGACTCGACCATGAGGCGGCAATTCCAGCACAGAACGGTATGGACTTTCGGCACGTACTGCCACGGACATCCGACAGCCTCCAAACTGAAGATCGGCTAAATTAGCTACCAGGGGATTTTTTTCCCGCAGCACGTCATAGCCGACTATTCCCAAATGCGCTTGCCCATATTCAACGTAAACAGGGACATCTTGCGCCCGTACCAGTAGCGCTTTAGCTGTACCTGTGGGATCTTCAATCTGGAGTTGGCGGTTGGCAGAATCTTGAAAGGCGCTAAAATCTAGTCCGACAGCTTGCAACAGCCGAATGCTATCAGATAAGAGTGCGCCTTTGGGCAATGCAACAGTAATCATGAATAGTGCAGTAAACGTCCTGCAAAATGGTAGCTGAAAGCTGACACTTTGCACCGTCACTCTGAAGAAGAATGGCACTGATTTAAGACTTAGAGGATAGGTAGCGCGATCGCGCTACCTATCCTCTCCCTTATTTTAGTTGGATTTCTCGCCCCTAAGCCTTCGGCTCTTGCCGGAAGAAGGTAAAAAGAAAACTCTAAAATGTTATTCTGGCTCCCCTTCTCTGATGATGGGAGAAGGGGGTGAAGGGCATTGTTACTCAGTTACCCCTACGACGCTTCAGGCGAGTAAGCCCTAGACCAACTGCCACTAAACCTAGTAGCGTAGTCGGTTCTGGCACGGAAACACCATTGCCATCACCAGGTACAATTACCTGACCCCCAGTTGCAGGAGCAACCAAGGATGAGACATCGCGGACACGAATGCCTTCACCGCTCTTAATATCGCTCTCATCAATTGTGCCTCCCAGATTTTCGCGGATATACTGTTCCAGAGCTTGCTGGTAGCTAACACCTGAGAGCGTGAACTTGCGATTTTGAGGAATATTCGCCAGAGTTGCGAAGTTGTCCCCACCGTTGGCGGTAAAGTTAATTGTTGCCAGATCGAAGAGTCCTTGGTCAGAGTTTAGCAGGAAGCCACCCTGAGCCACATCATAGAGGAATTGTCCCGTCCGGTCATTGTCAGGATCGAGGAAGATACTCTGAATGCGCGAGCCAGGAGTAGTAATGATGCCATCCGCAGTCACCACCTGAGCAGGGCTGGTAACATCATAAACAACCTCTAACCCGGATAGCTGGAGGAATTGACCGCCACCACCCACATCGGGTGCACTTTGCCCAGAAACGGCTCTTTCTAAGATTTCCAGCAGTTCTGACGCTGTGATGTCTGTAACTACTGAGACAAAATTCGAGAAGGGCAGAACATCGAAAGTGTCAAACTCTGAGATCGTATCACCGGGCAAGAAACGGCGATCGTTGCGAATGCCACCTCCGTTCTGAATGCCTACTAAAATATTTTCTGGATCTAAACCTACACTTTCTGCACCATCGCGGGCAGCATCACGCACAGCATCAGCAATCAAACTACCAGCAAGCGTACTTTTGGCACGAACATTGGTACGAATGCTGTCCAGAGCTACATTCGTTACTCCAACTGGTGTTTGTTTCAGCCTATCAACAAATGCGGCAACTGGGTTCTGAACTTGCTCTACCAAATCTTGACGAGGAGTCAGCCCATCTAGACTTGTGTTGCGCTTGGGGCCACTTTCTGGTTCTAGAATGCTTGTAACCCTACCATCAGCGAACTCTACCTGCAAGTTGCCCAGATATTTGTATTCGCCATCTGTGGAAACAATCAGCACGGGTTCGCCCGTCACCGCAGCCAGACTGTTGACCTGTGTGCCAGTGCTGGAGTCATAGATCAGGGGGTAAGAGGGAACTGGCGTTTCTCCCGTAAGGGGCAGCAAAGAGTCATCTGGATTTGCTAGACGAGTATCGCTGCCAGCTGCAACGATGATGTCTACGTCTTTGAGTAGACCTGCTAGAGCTTTTTCTTCGTTGATGTTCTGGAGGTGAGAAACCAGTACAACTTTATTGATGCCTTGCTGAGTTAGTTTGTCAACTTCGGTCTGCACCTGGTTGGCTAAGGCGGCAAAACCAGGAGTACCTACCACGTCACCGATTGTCCCCACATCTTCGGGGCTGGAAATTGAGCGCAGTAATGGGGTTGTCACGCCTACAACACCAAGTCGCTCTTGCACTCCATTAACGGTCTTGGTGACAATGGTACTGGGCTGAATCAATCCTTTGAGGGGATTGTTGTCTGGAATAATCAGGTTGGAGGAGACGAAGGGACGGAAACCAGTACCATCGCTTTCCGGGTCGATGAATCTAGCCAGCACATCTGGGCCAAAGTCAAATTCGTGGTTGCCGATGCCACCGACATCAATGTTAAATAGTTCTAGTGCTTTTGCATCGTAGAATTGCTGCCCTTCTGGGAGGCTCAGGCTTGCCTGGAATTGCGGCCCTGATAAGTAGTTATCTCCAGCTGTCACCAGTAGGTCAAAATCTGTGCTGCTGGCGTTGCGTTGCCTATCGATTAAATCCGCAAACAAGCCAACGCCACTATACTCAAATGTGGTCGGTGGCGTGGTCGTTGGGGAAACAGTGCCAGTCCGGGTTAGCAGGGAGGATTCGGCATCGCTGAAGTGCAGCAGGTTGAGTGTTAGGGCGTGTGTTGTGGTGGATACTAAGGCACTGGTTAAACTCAAGCTGGATACTAGCAACCAGCGCTTGCCACCAGAAAGTTGCTGAAACATTTTATTTATTTCCCTTCAATTACTTAGGTTTCTGCAAGTGGGAAGGTTGGGTCGCTAATAGGTAGCGATCGCGCCCTATGGGTTGCTCCAATTTCTCCCCACTTTTTCGGGGTTAGATTAATAAAGATTAAGTAACTACCCTATACGTATTTGTACGAGTTAGTTCTGAATATCTGATAAACTTCTAGTAAAGAAGAGATTAATAAACTTAATATTTACTTAATCTTCATATAAACAGCCGATGGCTTCACAAAAGCTTTATACATTAAACGGATTGTCAGTTTTTATACTCAATGGGTCGAAAAAAGTAGCTAAAAGCTGATAAGCAGTTCCTTTATAGGTTGTGGCGAGTCTGTCCTTTTTTCGAGGCGTTATATACGTCTCGGAAGAAGAAAATTTTATGATTCATAAAGAAATTGCCATAGCTAGTTATGCGGATTCTTTTGGTAGATGATGAAATTGAGCTTGCTGAACCGCTTTCTCGCTTACTTAAGCGTGAGGGGTACAGTGTTGATGTGGCTAATAATGGCGCAGATGGCAGCCAGATGGCAATGCAAGGCGGTTACGATTTGCTGATTTTGGATTGGATGCTACCGCAAATGACTGGGTTGGAGATTTGTCAGCAGATGCGATCGCTCAAACTTACCACACCAGTTCTGTTTCTCACTGCCAAAGATACTCTAGACGACCGAGTTCTGGGGTTGGACGCGGGTGCTGATGATTATCTGGTGAAGCCGTTTGAACTGCGGGAGTTATTAGCAAGAGTTCGCGCCTTGTTGCGGCGTTCGGCTGCTGATGCGTCTATAGCACCATCAGCATCAAATATACTTCACGTAACAGATTTAGAGCTTGACTGCGACAACCAGCTGGCATATCGTCGAGGACGCACCATTGAGCTATCGGAAAAGGAAAGCCAACTGCTTGCCTATTTTATGCGTCATGCTGGGCAGTTGCTAACTCATAACCAAATTTATCACCATTTGTGGGATTCCGGAGAACAGCCGAGCAGCAACGTTTTAGCAGCTTTAATTCGCCTGTTGCGGCGCAAAATTGAAGCATCTGGGGAAACACCACTAATTCATACTGTTTATGGCAAAGGTTATCGTTTTGGCGATGGTAGTTGAACAATAGCGATCGCGCTTGTTCAATTCTTCCTACGGGATTGCGCTCGCTGTATTGAAGTTGTAATTTAGTATAAATTTTTATAAAAATATAATATAAATAATGCTCTACTAGGAAATGGAGTTAACTGTTGAGTTGTCTATTTATCTTGACTACAATGAAAATAGCTCAAAATTAAATTACAAAAAACAGAGTTGATATGCCTGAAGATTTTAAAGATCCATTGATAGCTTGGAACTTGAGAAATTTAGATATCATTTTTACGAGTATTCTGTTTATCGGTTTAGCATTGCTTCTGGGCCGGCTCACTCGAAAAAATCCCTATGCTATGTGGACTACGCTAGTTACTGCTGGCTTAATAATTCTATTATTATTAGTTACGCAGAACGATCATGGTTTTGGTTTTTTCAGCTTGAAACTTGAATAGTTAGCTTAGTGTAAAACTATTCAAACTAAACAGTTGATATAGGTTGGGGAGCCACCCTCTCCGCTGTGTTCCCAGCGTTGAAGGGCTTGGCGTTTGAGGAACCTCACCCAACATTGACAAAATTAAAAATTAAAAAATATATTAAATTTTTAATTTTTAATTTTTACTTCTTTGATTACTGCTCCATAGCCGAGCGTCCTTGCTTGCCTAGTCGAATCAGGACAAAATAGCTTAAGTACAATACATAAATTATCAATCCTACCATTCCCAGAAAACCTAAAAATTGGGGTGAAGTTGTGGAACCGGCGTGGAAAAACTGTTTGTAAAGTCTGGGGGCTTCCAACCAGACATCGCAAAATGGAGATTTAATCGATCCAGGGGAAAACGCACAAGACAGGAAAGGCAGAAAAGCTAAAGCGCCCAAGGTTAGGTAAACAGTCACAGCCCAACGCCATGCTGTTAGCGCTAGTTTCAAAGGACGCAGGGGCCGGTCGTCAATGTCATCGTTGATATCTTCCCAAAACCAGAGAGAGATGGGAACCAGAAGGCGAGATCCGAAAGAAGCTACAAAAGCAATAGGCCATGCAGGAATCATCAGGTAAAGTGCGATTGCCATCAAACTAGAGACGCGCCAGTAGATAATTAACAAGCGGACAATGGCATCAGCTCTCTGGACAAAAGCCCAAATGAGCAGAATCAGGGGAATGATAACAGTAAACAACACTCCCAGTCGGTAGTCCATCCAAACTAGCGGTCGAAACCAGATGTCATTTTGCATGGGCGGTGTATGGCAGAAATGGCGATTTTTACCAATTTATTCTACCTGCCATTAACACCTTGCACCATGCCCATAGCGTCTCTATGCGATCGCGCTACAGCATAACGCACCCAAAAAACAAGCAAGGAGAACGCCCTTGTTAGACATTCTCCTTGCTCATGTTCTCAGAACTATGCCGGAATAGCGGCGTTTAGCACCACGTTAAATCTATTCTTCGTAAATGCGGCACTCAGCAGCGTCCGGATTATCGTCGCAGTATAGCTCAAGAGAGTTTTTCGGTTTTTGTTGACGCTTATGAGACGCTTCGGCTTGCAGTTCTTCAACAGCATCCCACGCAGCAGCGCACTCACCGGAAGTGTCACCCTTGGCATCACAAACAGCCCGGGCTTGATCGCGTTCTTGTTCGATTTGTTCTTGGATATTGCTCATGACTTTATTAGTCCCCGTTTCTTCTTTCAGTTCAGGAAACCTGGTGAATACCGACCTTTGGCGCCATCCAGTCAGGTGTACTACTTAACTTACTCAGTTATTTCAATGATTCCTTATTTGTCATATCTGAATATGCAGTACCAGCACTGGATTGATCTTTATCTTTTAAGATTTGGTCATTTCTCCCTCACCGATGTGCCAGTATACACAACATCTGGCGCATCTAGGTTCATATTAACTAATGTTAATACACCATTACACTAACTTGGTTCCCCCATAGAGATATTGCCCTGGTAGTATAACCAAGCTAACCCGTGCTGGTGTTAGGCTTATGATAAAGCTTTGACATCCTGCCAATCTACCCAAAGGCATCGGATTTCTAGGTGAGAGTTTTGTGTAATCCCTATGACTAACCAGATCAAGTGGGCAAACGCCTTATCAACCCGTCCCTCTTTGGAAGCGGCAGTCGAGGAAGTGGTCGAACGCGCCACTAAATCGTTAGAAGCAACTGCTGACTTGGGTTTGGTGTTTATCTCCTCTGCTTATGCAAGTGAGTATACGCGGTTGATGCCATTGCTGGAGGAGCGGCTAAAAACGAAAGCCTTGATCGGCTGTGGTGGCGGCGGCATTATTGGGATGAACTCGTCTGGCGAAGTTGAGGAAGTTGAGGGAAAACCAGCTTTAAGCCTCACCTTGGCTCATCTGCCTGGGGTTAAGGTTCACGCTTTTGATATTGCTGGCAATGCTCTACCTGATTTGGATAGCCCTCCTGATGAATGGGTGGAACTGGTTGGCGTATCGCCTGCTGATGAACCGCAGTTCATCTTGTTAGGTGATCCTTTTTCTTCCAAGATTAACGACCTGCTCCAGGGGCTAGATTTTGCTTATCCGGGATCGGTAAAGGTGGGAGGGTTGGCTAGCGGTCGCAACATTGGAGGCAATGCTGGTTTGTTTTGTAACTACCAGTTATACGATGAGGGCGTTGTCGGGGTTGCCTTGAGCGGGAATATTGTTCTAGAAACGATTGTGGCGCAGGGTTGTCGTCCTATTGGTGCGCCTTATCGGGTAATTCAAGGGGAGCGGAATATTGTGCTGTCTGTTTCCCAGCAGGATAATGCTGATGTCAGCAGCAGCGATGGGCAATCTCAGACACCCCTGGAAGCGCTACAGGAGCTAATTGAGAACCTAAGCGAGATAGATAGGCAGTTGGCGCAGGATTCGCTGTTTGTGGGCATTGTACGGGATGAGTTTAAGCAGCAGCTAGAACCGGGAGACTTTCTCATCCGCAACTTACTGGGGGTAGATCCAAGAGTGGGGGCGATCGCTATTGGCGATCGCGTCCGCCCCGGTCAGCGCATCCAATTCCACCTCCGAGATGCTCACACCTCCGCCGAAGACCTGGAACTGCTACTCCAGCATTATCAAAAAGCAGCCACAGGCGAGACACCCACCGCCCAAGAAGCAGGTGCCTTGATGTTCTCCTGTCTGGGGCGCGGAGAACGACTTTATCAACAGCCTAACTTTGACTCCCAGTTGTTCCGTCGCTATCTGAAAAATATTCCTGTGGCAGGTTTCTTCTGTAATGGCGAAATCGGCCCAGTGGCAGGTAGTACCTTTCTACACGGCTACACCTCGGTTTTTGGCATATGTCGCCAATATAAAAGTGCTGAGTGCTGATTTTTTCTGATTGCCAGCCGAGGCTGGCAATCAGAAAATTAAGAGCTTACAAAAGCAGTAATTTTTTCTGAGTTGTCTGAATTACTATTTCGCTTTTGAATTACCTTTGCAGGAACTCCAACTGCAACTGAGTAAGGTAGAATATCTTTTGTGACAACTGCGCCTGCGCCAATGACGCTCCCCTGGCCAATTGTGACTCCATCAAGTACCTTTACTCCAGTGCCTAGCCAACAGTCATCCTCAATTGTAATTCCCTCAAAGGTAACGCCCTGATCCATAATTTTGCGTGTAGGATCTGCAAAAATGTGATTGCTGGCATAGATGGTTGTATGCGATGCAATTAAACAGGATTTGCCAATTTTAAGGTACTTGCCAGCCAGACAGGTGTAACTACCAATGCTTGTACGTTCGCCAATCTCGATATAGCCGTTGATTTCAACTTTGATATCAGCGCCACGGTTAATTTTGACTTGCTCTTTAATACAAATCTTACTGTTGTTACCACGACCATTTAAGTAAACGCCGCTGTGAATATTTACTTTATCCCCAATTTCAATACAATTTGTATGGTTAAATTTAACTCCAGGTTCAATGTAAACAGCGTTGCCCATCCGAGAAAAAATATTAGGGTACAGCAGCTTTCGCAACTTTAAGCCAGGCGACAAGGGAATCCATCCCAGGGATGCAATTGCTACAGATTCTTTCCGACGCGCCCACTGTGAAAGAAAAGGTAATGTATTTTCAATGGTCATTGCTATTCCTCAACAAGGTTGAATTGTTTAGACTATAGCGGTTCTTATACGAGTGAGGTACACCAAAATCTAGTATTATCAAGCTTCCCAGTTTTGAGACTGTACCTCACGCAACCGAGAACCGCTATAAACAGGAGCAGAATAATAGGAAGCTTGTTAATTAAAATCTCTCTATTATGCTGCTTGTTCAGGAATATTTCGCTTTTGAATTACCTTTGCAGGCACGCCAACTGCAACTGAGTAAGGTGGAATATCTTTGGTGACAACGGCACCTGCGCCAATGACGCTACCTTGACCAATTGTGACTCCATCAAGTACCTTTACTCCAGCCCCTAACCAACAGTCATCCTCGATCACAATTCCTTTGCGGGTGACTCCTTGGTTCCATATATAACGAGAGGGATCTGCAAAGTTATGATTGTTTGCATAAATCCCAACGTATGATGCAATTAAACACTTTTTACCAATTTTGATATTACCGGGGCCAGCTAAACAGGTGTAGGGGGAAATGTGCGTACCTTCACCAATTTCAATATGGCAGTTACCTTCGTGAGGAACAACGTTGATATCAACACCTCGATCGAGGCAGACATTAGATCCAATACGGATCTTACTATTTTCTTCGCAAGCATTTAAGCGAACGTCACGGAGAATTTTGACGTTATTCCCAACCTCAATACAACTAGCACCAATAAATTCACACCCAGTCTGAATATATACAGACTTACCTACCCAACCAAACATTTTAGGGTATAGTAGTTTCCGCATTATAGTGCCTACGGGCCGCCGAATTTGTCCTAATAATATAGTCAATACAGCTTCTTTCACACGCGACAAACGTGTAAGAGAATGATGTTCTGGTGAAGGAAATTGAGATTTTTCATTATTGATAACAAGACTCATGGCAAATACACTCCCTGGTTGTTACGTAAAATCAAAGTTGGTTTTTAAAAACCAACTTTTGTGGTAGCAAATTTTGCAGTTTGTTGGATAGCTTTTTCGACTGAATGAAGTCAGTCTAAAGTAGCGATCGCTTGCAATTATTTAGGGAAAATCTCTCAAAGAAGTTAATACATCAGGCAGACTTCTTTGAGGTTGCTATTAATTTCTTTCCAGCCAAAAAACGTACTTACTAGAAACTGGTATAGTTTTTAGTAGTATCTGTAAGGTATTTATGGAGAAGTAATTTAAACCTACGCAGTTACTTCCCACAGATGTGTCTTAATAGCTGTGACCCAAATTAGGGTGGATTATCTCCAACTTCAGCCATCACGTTGAAATTTACCATCGGTGCAAATAATAAAGGACTTCCACGACGGCTATAGCGACTTTCCTGCAACCAATTTTTTTCTTCTACTGTTAGTGACTTCACGATGTAGAGAGTGAATTTATAAATTGAGTACAGACAGACTACAACTAAAGTTATATGTTTTAAGACTTAATCTAGTCAAGGCAGATATTCAACACCATCCCCCTAATGGTAGATATTAGGAGTAGGGATCGTAAATTAAATGAATAAAATTGTGGAGTTGTCGATAAGCTTAGGAGTGCCATCGGTAGCGATCGCGCCAAATGACTCGAAATATCGCTTTACTGCGGGAGGAAATTCCGAAAAGTCAAATAAAGCGTCGCCATTAGCAATATCTGCCCAAAAATAGCGCAAATTTGGGACTAATTTTTCTGCTTCTGCTATTGGCAGATTTAAAGGCGCATCGGTTAGCAGTTTGAGCATAAAGGGAACAGATCGATCGCCCATCCACTCTCTCGATTTCTGCGATAGCATTGGGTAATTTGGCACAGATTCTACCCGTGGTGAATCAATCTGTAAGGATTTTCTGCCTTCATTGTCGGTGCGAAAATCCAATATCCGGTAGGGATGAGGATAGCTAACTAGAGAACCCGTGGTAATATCAAATACATTGCGATCGCAAGCGATATCCTGAACGTGTAAATGCCCTGTAAATACCAGATTTACTCCAGAATCGCGGAGTATTTGCAACAGTAAAGGCGCATTTTTCAGCATATACCTACGTCCTAGCTGATGTTGCGATTGTCCAGGCAAATGCTCGACAACATTGTGATGCACCATCACCAGCACCAACTCATTATCATCAATATCTGCTAACACCTGTCGCAGCCAAGCTAACTGTTGCTCATCTAAACATCCTATCTGTTTTCCCTGATCATCAAACTGATTAGAATTCAGCCCAATTAGCCGTACTCCAGGCAAAATTTCACAAGTATAATACAGCTGCTCTGGATTTTTATAACCGAACTGCTGATAGTAGTAGGGAAAATCTTTTAGCCCAATATTTTGCCCAGTTGATACTAAACTCAGTACATCATGATTCCCCGGAACGACGTAGACTGGGAAAGGTAGCTTGAACAGACGCTTAGCAAGCCAAGCGTGATTATCTGGTTCCCCATCTTGGGTTAAATCTCCGGGTAACAACAGAAAATCTAGGTCGAGCTTTTCTAGATTTTCTAGTACAATCTCTAGTGCTGGGATACTTACTTCCACCAGATGAAATCGGCTGGGATGATCGGAAATAGTGTGAGGAAGCGCGATGTGTAAGTCGCTGACTACAGCAAAGCGAAAATTCAGACTCATAGAGATAATGCCAAGAAAGATCGGGGGATGTAATAATAACTGATCCCTGTAGATCATAACCTTTGCTACATTACCTTACGACAAAAGCTGGCGCAGAGCTTCAGTCTGGCGCTACACAAATTAAGCCGGAGGAGAGTAGGCTTATTATCTATAGCAGTCCTATTTGATTCGTAAAAAACGAACCACTCCAAGCGCAGAGGGCGCAGATAAATAAAAGAGAGAGGGTTACAACTGATTTAGGATTGTTATATAGCTTGCTGCCTTCAGGCTTAGCATGTTCCCCCTTGACTTTAGTCGTTGAATATTTGAAAAAGGAGTTTAAATTTTGGGATCTGTCCGAGTTCGCCAACACGTTAACCCACTTTCACAGAAGTATCTTGAACCAGTGAATCCTCCCGACTGGGAGAAAATTTATGCCGATCCGACACAACCGCTGCATTTGGATATTGGATGCGCCAAAGGGCGATTTTTGTTGAATATGGCAACTGTGGAACCTGATTGGAATTTTCTAGGTTTAGAGATTCGAGAACCGTTGGTAGAAGATGCAAATGAACGGAAAGTAAGCGCTGTATTGCAAAATCTCCACTACATATTTTGCAATGTGAATAATTCGTTAAATCCTCTTTTAGGTTCTTTGCCAGATGGCACCTTGCAGCGCGTGACAATTCAATTTCCCGATCCGTGGTTTAAAAATCGCCATGCTAAACGTCGGGTCGTGCAGCCAGAGATGGTGGAAGTTTTAGCAAAATATCTTGTTAGTGGAGGAGTTGTATTTTTCCAGTCAGATATTAAGGTTGTAGCAGTAGAAATGCGCGATCGCTTCTCATCTCACCCAGCTTTTCAAAGGCAAGGTGACACCTGGTTAGATCCTAACCCATTACCAGTCCCGACTGAGCGCGAAGTATCTACTATTTCTTCTGGTGAACCTGTTTATCGCGCCATATTTAAAAAGCAATAAACAGGTTTCTCTCGTTCTCTAGGCATAAGCTTGGAGAACGAGCAATAATTTTTCTAAACCCAATTTGGCAACCATTGGCGCAACCAAAACGGCACATATTTACCATTAAAGCGCGGCATTCTCCAATTATAAGCTTCCGGTGATAAAGGTAAACCTAGATAAATCGGCATCCAAAATATAAAAGCTAACAAAATTGCCACAATTATTGTGATAGCGATCGCGCGAAACTCAGGTGTCGGACTAAATAGCCATCGATCGACAATCCAAGCTAGGGCCAATGCAGCAAACACACATGCTCCCATGTAATGATACAAAAAAGTGCAGCGTGTCACTCTCACCCAAGGCAACAAGTTTGCTAACCAGTTAAAAACTAAATACAGGGCTATCCAGGTTGACGCACTTGGTGTATATTTCCAACTTTTTTTAGTTAAAAACCGTTGAGTTACTAGCAACAGCAGTAGAATAATTGCCGCTGTTGACAGCCACCACAAAATAGGATTCCCCATTGCATGAACATCATAAATTACTTTTGCTGTACCTACAGGCAAAGGTGGTAAATTTGGTACAGTTTCAGCAGTATTTTGAGCGGTTTGGTAAAAGTAAGCAACTGGGCGCAGCATCAACAGCCAAGT
Organism: Funiculus sociatus GB2-C1; assembly: GCF_039962115.1. NCBI lineage: Bacteria > Bacillati > Cyanobacteriota > Cyanophyceae > Coleofasciculales > Coleofasciculaceae > Funiculus > Funiculus sociatus. The sequence goes on from NZ_JAMPKJ010000022.1 coordinate 48,072, forward strand.
GTACCATCGGGAGCAGTAAGGATGAACTTTAGGCCCATCACCTACCCCTTGGTGGTAAGTCAAAATTTTCTTTTGCACCTCCCAAAATCCAAATTCTGGGTTTAGTTTTAAGTGAGGAATCCAGATGACGGAGTAAAACAGGAAAGGGATTATTGCTAGATTTATTAAAATGTGAATTAACTTTATTTGCGTTAAATTTTGTAGCGGTATTCTGGGAATAAGAGGGGATAAATTATCGGTAACAGCCGAAAGATTCTCTTTAGCTTTATTTTTAAATATTTTATTATTAACTAATTGTAGTATCCAGGCAAAGCTCCAGATAAAATATACTCCTAATAGAAACCATAAGCCATTCCATTTTATAGCAACTGATGCGCCGAAAAACATCCCAGAAAGAGCAAGAGTTAACCAACGTCGTGTTGATTGGCTAGCTAATGCCAACAGGAAAAAATATTGTCCTAGCAGCCCAAAAATAACTAGGTAAACGTTATTGAGGGCATAGCGGGACTCTACCAGGAATAAACCATCAGCGGCGGCAAATATGGCGGCGATTAAGGCATAGCTGCGGCGGTAACTCAGTTGATAAGCGATCGCTCCCACAACTAAGGGAATAAAAGAGCCGGTGAGTCCGTTCAGCCAGCGGTAACTCCAAGGCGATCGCAAAGAACCCGATAATCCATTCATCCCATCGCCCACAGGGAAGCGATCGCCTATCCACATCCCCACGGCGATGATGTATTTACTCAGAGGCGGATGTCCATCAAAAAAACGAGTTTGAGTTAGATAGTTGTTGGCAAATTTAGCATAGTAAACTTCATCAAATACCAGAGTGTTAAATCGTTCCAAACCCCAAAATCTCAGGGCAAGCGAAACTAGAAATACGCCAGTCATGCCAAGCCAGAACCAGTGGTGCCTGATAGAAAAGTTGTTCGATGAGGACATAAAATTACGTTAAAAATATTCCTGATATTCCTATTACAGTGCGGCTAGACAAACGAAGCTTGACAAGAGCAGGCTAACAAAAAGCTAATGCTTAAAGGCTGCCAACACAGTTTTTGTTCAAGTAGCCACACCGTTGAGGGTGTCGCCTACTCTCAGGATTCACCTCCTCAAAACTGTGTAGCATCATCCCAAAAGTTATTCAATAAGAGTTTATCCTGAGTGCAGTAGCTGCTGGGTACAACCATGAAACACGATGATTTGACCGATCGCGAAGTCGTTGCTAGTCGCGGATCTTCTCCGCCGCCGTCTGGCTGGGAAGGCGCGATCGCGCGATTCTTTAAGTTTGACGAATTCAACACTAACTTTCGCACTGAGGTGTTGGCTGGTGTCACCACCTTTATGACAATGGCATATATTTTGGCAGTCAATCCGGGGATTTTGTCAAATGCCATTTTTCTCTCCCAGCCGCAGGATTTGTTTGGCGAGTTGGTAATAGCGACGGCACTTTCCAGCGCGATCGCTACCTTGGTAATGGGCTTAACGGCAAATTATCCCTTTGCCCTTGCGCCGGGGATGGGGCTAAATGCCTTTTTTGCTTTCTCCGTAGTTTTGGCGCTAAAAATCGATTGGCGGGTGGCTTTAAGCGCTGTCTTAATCGAAGGGCTAATTTTCATTGCCCTTACCCTATCAAATATTCGCAGCCAAATTATTAAAGCAATCCCCGAATGTCTCAAACAAGCCACAGCAGCGGGAATTGGGTTATTTATTGCTTACATCGGTTTGGCGGGCGATCCCAAGACTGGCGGCGCGGGAATAATTGTGGCAAACCCCGCCACGAAAACCGCTTTGGGTAATTTTGCTCAACCAACGACTTTGGTAGCGATCGCAGGTATTCTCATCACCGCCGCTTTTGTCGCCCGCCGGATCAAAGGGGCGCTACTGTGGGGAATTCTCGCAACTGCCTTACTCGGATGGATTCTTCGCATCGCACCTGCGCCTTCTGGTATTGTCGCATTACCCCAGTGGCCTGGAGATTTATTTGGGCAAGCTGTCGTGGGTTTGAGTCAAATTGGTAGAACTAATATCTGGGATTTAGTCGCCGTTATCTTTGTCTTTCTATTCATAGACTTATTCGACACCATTGGTACCCTCGCAGGTGTCGGAACGCAAGCAGGCTACATTGATGAAAATGGCGAACTTCCCCGCGCCAGCGAAGCGCTGATGGCAGATGCGATAGGAACTACAGTAGGTGCAGTTTTGGGAACTTCCACCGTCACCACTTACATTGAATCTGCCGCTGGAGTTTCAGAAGGAGGACGCACTGGTTTTACTGCTGTTGTCACTGCCATTTTATTCACCCTATCGATATTTTTTATTCCCCTCCTTTCAGCAGTCCCTGCTTTCGCCACAGCACCAGCATTATTAATTGTTGGTGTATTAATGGCGGGAAATGTGCGGATGATTCATTGGGACGACCCAGCCGAATCTATTCCCTCGTTTTTGACAATTTTACTAATGCCTTTAACTTACTCAATTGCCGAAGGTCTAGCGATTGGCTTTATCACTTATCCGCTGATTAAATCGTTTCAAGGGAAAGCCCATGAAATCAGTTTAGCAGTGTGGATTTTGGCTGGGATTTTCGTGCTGAGATTTGTGTTGATGGCTGTAAGAGCGGGTAGTTGAAGAATGCGATCGCATTTTTTCATAAACGCGATCGCTTCCTACTTCCTACAATTTGTCTTCTTCTTTCACTAAATTTTTAATGTATATCGTCCTCTGTAATCCGCTAAAATTGCTTTCTGCTTAAAAGGCTTTATATTACACATAAGTTCTTTCCCATAAACAACACATTGCAGAGGTAAAAACTTGGACAAGCCCATCATATTAAGAAGTTTAGTAATACGATGCCTCAAATAATTTATTGATAAGGTAATAAAAAACCATGCCTTTTTCTACAAATTTAGAAAACTGCATGGGAACTATCTGGTATTTTATCTATCATTAAACTAGCTCGCTAGTTGTGCAATAATTTATTACTATATATTTACCACTAACAATTTATATGAGCAATTCTGTAGCACAGCGTCTGGAACAGTACACCGTCAAGCGATCGCAAGAGGTTTTACTTGTCACCGTTTTAGTTGCTGAGGAAGAAGATCAAATTGCCATTTTTAAAGGATACTCTAGTTCTTTGATGCGCCCCACAGCTTTTGATCCCGATATTCCGGTGCTGCCAGACAATGCAAAAATTATCTCTATTGATAGGCTATTTGCACCCTATAATCCCTCTTCTCCCCATTATATACAGCAAGGGTTAACGTGGGAGACACTGCAACCGCTCTTGTCTGAGGTGGGAGTTTGAGCAAAACTAAGTTAGGCTGATAGTAAAAGAAGAGTGTAAATTTAAGTAGTGACAGGTTAAGAATAGTATTTAAGTATTTCACTTAACCCTTGACTATGCCACCTCAAGACCCTGGTTTTTCCCCAAGAAGCAAAGTTGTAGCTGATAATCCTGAGCTAGAGAGTCAACCTAGGCTCTCACAACCTTCATCCCAGTGGGTAAGCAAACTTATCCATCATTCCAGTATTAGAAAAAAAATTGGCTTCGGCTATGTCCTTGCCCTTTCTGTAGCCATTGCAGGAACTAACATTGGGCGTATAGTAGGAAGTTATTTATATGAAATTCATGCTAAGGAAAAGCTAGAGGTTGCCCGTAAAGAAACACTTATTTTCCATGAATTGAGATTTAACGTATTAGAGGCACGAAACCACCAGCAACAATTTATATCTTTTATATCTCAACCAGAGGAATTTAAAAAACACTATTCCCACTATATTGAGCATTCAGATGAAGTTGTGCATCTGCTGTCTGAAATAAAAACTTTAGCAGATAGCACAAATCGCCAGGATTTGCAGCAATTTCTCCAAAATCAGCACAAGCAAGTAGAAGGCTACTTTCAGCAAGTAGAAGCCCTTTTAAAGCAAATTAACTGGTCTAATTTAAAACCCGAAGAAATTCCAGCCGCACAACAGGCACTGATCGCTTTTACAAACGACAGCGTGGCTACCGATTTCGATGAATTTTCTGAAAATATAGAAAACTTGATTGCGATCGCTCGCAAGGCAGAAGATGAAGCCTATCTTGCCCTACAGGAGGCAGAGACTTTAGGAACAAAGGTGGCAATTATCGTAATGCTACTGTCGATCGCGATCGCTACAGTTATCGCCATTTCTACCAGTCGCGCGATCGCTCGTCCTATTGAAGCTGTCACCAGAGTAGCGCAAAAAGCGACGGAGGAAGCTAATTTTGATTTGCAAGCTCCTGTCACCACCAAAGATGAAGTAGGCGTATTAGCGATCGCTTTCAACAATCTAATTCACCGAGTAAAAGACTATACCGAAAAATTAGAGCTATCTCGCATGACATTAGAAAGACGAGTAAAAGAACGCACCGTCGAACTTTGGCGCAAACATGAGCAGCTAGAGGAAGCTCACGAAGATTTGCAACAGCTAAATATGGAATTAATATCTCAGGCTGACGATCTCAATCAAGCTCTGCAAAATCTCCGAGAGACCCAGGCACAGCTGATTCAAACAGAAAAGATGTCCAGCCTGGGGCAGATGGTAGCAGGTGTAGCACATGAAATTAATAACCCAGTCAACTTCATCTATGGCAACCTGTCATACGTCAATGAATATACTCAAAATTTATTAACTTTAATCGACTTTTACCAACAACGCTATCCTAATCCTGACCAAGAACTCCAAGACTACATAGAAGCCATTGAACTAGACTTTTTGGGTGAAGATTTACCGAAAATGCTTTCTTCGATGAAGATGGGAACTGACCGCATCCGCCAGATTGTTCTTAGCTTGCGGAACTTTTCTCGTCTCGACGAAGCTGCTATGAAATCTGTCGATATTCACGAAGGAATTGATAGTACGCTATTGATTCTCAATAGTCGTCTCAAGCAGGTAATTGAAATTACTAAGAAATATGGAGATTTGCCTTTGGTTGAGTGTTATCCAGCTCAACTAAATCAGGTATTTATGAATATATTGAGCAATGCGATTGATGCTCTGCTAGAACAAGTAGAGCAACCAGTCAAACAGATAGAGATTCATACAGAAACTGTAACTCCAGAAAATAATATCCCATCTGTACTGGTGCGGATTTGTGACAACGGCCCCGGCGTTCCTCCAGAAATCCGAGGTAAACTATTTGAAGCGTTTTTCACGACGAAGCCAGTAGGAAAAGGCACCGGGCTAGGGTTGGCCATTTGTTACCAGATTGTTGAAAAGCATGGCGGTAGAATTGAGGTAATTTCGCAGGTTGGACAAGGAACCGAGTTTGCGATCGCATTACCTATTCAACATTCTTAAAATAGAAATCCATTCATTCTCTTTTCCCATGCTGTGGGCGAATGTGGAACCAAACGCACAAAGCTGGCTCAGATTCTGAATCTGGGTTTAAATACTTAATATTCGGCAATTGAAAGAAAATATATAAAAAGCTATATGGGGTGAACCCAGAGGCAGGACAAGAAAGCAACCTGCCTTCAAAATCGTCCCACCATACCTAGTGTAACTGCCAAGCGGCTAAATATCTGTGCCTATAGCAGTAGAGTGTCAATCCTGAAAGTGCTATTCTCCACTGTAAGTGTGTTGTGTGGAGTGATTATAAAATATGGTTTCATCCCCTATTCGGACTCAGCCCTCTGGCCTGTCTGAATCTACCTTGTCTTTGGCTGATGCGGCACCAGCTGTAAAAAACCTTAATCTTAGAGCTGGTTCGAGTCCCCTAGCATTACCAGCCACACCACTGTTTGGCACAGATGGGATTCGTGGAAAATTCGGAGAACTGCTGAGTGAAACGCTCGCCTTGCAAGTGGGCTTCTGGGCAGGACAAGTGCTGCGAGCATCGGCAAAAACAGCCGGGCCAGTGATTATTGGGCAGGATTCGAGAAACTCTAGCGATATGTTGGCGATGGCGCTTGCTGATGGTCTGACCTCGGCAGGGCTTGAAGTTTGGAATTTGGGGCTATGCCCAACTCCCTGCGTTGCTCATCTGGTGAGCGCAACGGATGCGGTGGGAGGAGTGATGATCTCTGCCAGCCACAATCCGCCAGAAGATAATGGGATTAAGTTTTTTGGCTCAGATGGTACGAAACTGCTCCCGGCGATGCAGCAGGAGATTGAAGCGGGGTTGAGAGGAAATGGGAATTTTGCAATTTTAAATAAAAGTTGGGGACAGCACTATCATCGACCGGAATTGGTGAGAAATTATGTTGACTCGCTTCAGCAAAGTTTGCAACCATCGATAAAATTACAAGGTTTGCGGGTTGTGCTGGATCTCGCTTGGGGTGCTGCTGTGCATCTGGCACCTGCGGTATTTAAAGCTATGGGAGCAGAGGTTATTTGCTTGCACGATCTTCCTGATGGCGATCGGATTAACGTTAATTGCGGTTCCACTCACCTGGCCTTCCTCCAGTCAGCCGTAAAGCAGCACGGTGCAGATATAGGTTTTGCCTTTGATGGGGATGCTGATCGAGTGATGGCAGTTGATTCCCAAGGTCGCGTCGTTGACGGCGATTATATCCTTTATTTCTGGGGAACAACCCTCAAAACATCGGGGCAGTTGCCTGGGGATTTGATTGTCGCGACGGTGATGGCAAATTTAGGTTTTGAGCTGGCTTGGAAACAGCTAGGCGGCAAATTTGTTAGGACTTCTGTAGGCGATCAATACGTCCAGGCAGAAATGCTGCGGACAGGGGGAAAACTGGGCGGCGAACAATCAGGGCATATCCTTTGTCACCATTACAGCCTCACCGGAGATGGACTGCTGACCGCTTTACATTTGGCGGCTCGTGTGCGTAGCACCGGAGAATCCCTATCACAATTGGTAGATAAAAGCTTCCAGACATATCCGCAGGTGTTGCGGAACGTGAGAGTGGAAGATCGCGATCGCCGTCGGCGATGGCAAGAGTGCGATCCATTGATGAATGCGATCGCTAAAGCCGAAGCCGCAATGGGAGACTCTGGACGAATTTTAGTTCGCGCCTCTGGCACCGAACCCCTCATCCGCGTTATGGTAGAAGCCCAAAGCGCCGAACTCACGTACCACTGGACAGAACAGCTGGTACTAGCGGTTGAGCAACACCTAGCCGTCTCCTGAGACATCAGCAATCCACTCAATTAAATCTTACTGGGAGGATAGGAAAAGCCTGTCCTCCTAATTATTTTATTTGCCAATATAAACCTGAGGCAGCTATCTTGGAATGGGCATCTTGCCCAGCCCATATCTGCTCTTTTAGGCTAACATCAACTTTAATTGAGAAAAAACAACGATGAATCAGGCGATGGAGATGAATAAAAATGGCATTCGTTTAAATATTGGGTCTTGGATAGATGTAGCTGAAGGATTGGGAAACACAGGAAGTAGAATTACTATTAAAGAGCGGCTTAAAGAATTATTCTCTAATTCAAGACATCAATGGATGTGGGATGAACCATCACTTACAGAGGCTTCGATAAAGCATGGTTTTAAAAATATACGACGCTGCGAGTATGGCAATTGGTCAAATCCCATTGGAACTGTCGAAAGTAAAGATAGACATGGGGATGCTATCTGTATAGAAGTAACCAAGTAATCAGACGGAGTATTTTATAATTTTTACTCCACCATGCCACGTACAAAATCAAAATCGAAAAGTAAATCTAAAAAGCAGCCAACTCCTGAAGCTCCAGCTCTTAGTAAGAAGGAACAATCAGCACTAAAGCGTAAGGCTACTCAGGAGCGCGAAGAATTCATAGGGTTTACCAGCGCCACCTTATTTGGCTCTCTTTTTCTGGGTTTATTCCTATTTCCATTTGGCGGCCCGAAAATAGCCGGGGGAGCAGTTGGAGCAATAGTTTCTATAGCTCTTTCCTACAAATATCCCCGTAAAGCTCTTTGGTTATTCCTGATATATATGCCATTCGGAGGAACGGTAGTATATATGTTGGCTGGCGGAAATGCCCTACTTCAGGTAGCTAAAGATGCTTTTTATATTCCAGCAGCGATCGCCCTGTATCAAGAATGTAAAAAGAAACGCTTGCCCTTCTTGCTTCCTAAAGGGCTGAAGACACCCTTAAACATTTTGTTGGGGTTCTGTATAGTCACCTTGCTGTTAGTAAATGGTTCTCAGCAGTTTATAAGCAAAAGACCAGGCGAACAGCCGATTGCAATGGGGCTTTTAGGTTTGAAAGTTCTGCTGGGATACCTTCCCCTGATCGCTTGCGCTTACTATCTAATTCGTAGCAAGCGAGAGTTACTTTTCCTAACTCGATTACACGTAGTTCTCGCTATTATCTGTTGTGTGCTGGGATTGGCGCAGTACAATATGCTACTCACTGGCATCTGTAAGAGTACAGAAGCTTTTGCTGTCGAAGGAGCAGATTTATTTAAAGCCAGTCTAGAGGCAAAGTGTTTAGTCGGTGGCTCTCTACTGTATAGTACGTCGCAGGGAGTAATCCGCTTGCCTGGTACGTTCGTTTCTCCCTGGCACTGGGCATGGTTCCTAATATCTAATGCCTGTTTAACTTATGCCACTGCCTTCAGCGACCCTAACATTTTCTGGCGGCTGGGAGGTTTAGCTGGTATGGCAATCGTGTTTGTCAATGCCGTGATATGCGGACAAAGAATAGCCTTGATCTTAGTTCCCATTGTCATAATAATCCTGCTAATACTCACAGGTCAAATAGCTAACCTGAAAAGATTTATACCAATTGCAGTAGGATTAGCTGTAGTTATAGCAATCGGCATGGCCATGTTTCCTGGCATAGTACAAGAGCGGTTAGATAGCGCTGTTGCACGTTGGAATGCTTCGCCACCCACAGAATTTATTGCCTCTCAAGCTGAATTTACATCTAAAGGTCAAGAAGGAATTTTTGGTAATGGCTTGGGTCGAGCTACAAACTCTACCCGTTCCTTTGGCAAAGTTAAGCTGATAGAGACATACTATCCAAAATTGCTCTATGAAATTGGGCCTGTGGGAACAATCGGTTTTTTAGCGCTTGTTACCACACTCACGGTGATTACCTTCAAAATTTACCGTTCTGTTAAAGAGCAGAATTTACGAAGTTTTGGAGCCAGTTTCTGGGTTTTCATTTTAATTATCAGCTACAACACCTATTGGTATCCACTTGATACAGACCCGGTAGCCATTTATTACTGGTTTTTGGCTGGAGTTATTTTAAAATTGCCAGAAATAGAGCAGCAAGAACAGGAGAAGCTAAAAGCTGCTCTGGAAAATGAGCCTGAACCTAAAAAGAAAAGAAACCTCAATAAATCAAGAGTTATGAGTCATGAACCAGAAGTTAAGATTCAACCCTCATAATTCAAAACTCGCAGCGAGCAGGTTTATGTATATTATCTGTGAGATGCCAGCACTATCATCAACCCCGCCTCTACAACTCATAACTTTTGCAAGGAGCCGTAAAATATGAACTGGCCTTTGATTTCGGTGATTATTCCCACCTACGGACGTGAGGAGCCTTTGCAAGATACGCTAAAGGATGTTTTAAAGCAAGATTACCCAGCTTTTGAAGTGCTGGTAGTTGACCAAACCGCTACGCATAAGCCGGAAATTCAAGCTTATCTAGAAGAGCTAGCAGAGTCGGGAAAAATTCGCTGGTATCGAGTTGATTGGGCTAGTTTACCTGGAGCGAGAAATTATGCTGCACGGCGCTCATCTGGAGAAATTATTCTGTTTATTGATGATGACGTACAGATGCCAATTGAATATTTAACAGCCCACGCTCGTAACTATTTGGAAAACCCAGAGATTGGGGCAGTAGCTGGAAGGGTATTCGACCGGATGAAACTGGCAGATTCAAAAAAGGAAAAATCGGGGGATAACCTTTACGAAATTGAATATTTACCCCCAGAAGCGATGGACCCTGGAATTGCCTGGTATCATATTGATTTGGTGCATACGGTAAAGCCGCAGCAAGTGCTAACAGCTAGAGGCTGTAATATGTCCTTCCGCCGAGAAATTTTTACTAAGTATGGACTGCGGTTTGATGAGCGATTTCGTGGCAGTGCGGTGCGAGAAGAATCAGATTTTTGTCTGCGGATACGGCAGACGGGTTACAAGATATGGTATGACCCAGAGGCTTATTTGGTACACCTGGGCGAAGAAACTGGTGGATGCCACGATATTAGTACGCGATCGCTAAAATATCAGTTAACCTTCTATCACAACCACTTCCTACTAGGGCTTAAAAACCTTACTCCAAGTCAATGCCTGAGATTCTTTGCCAAGCTGTTTGACTGTCATGTACTAGGGCATCCTCCTTGCAACAAAAGCGGCTCCCCTTTAAAAGTCTTGACTCGCTTTGCTTCCTACACTTTAGGCTTTTTCAATGCACTTAGTACAGTTATCCAATCCAGCTGGCAAGACGGTCAAATTTACACTCAGCAAGACCAAGAAGCAGAATCATCAGCCGTCAATAGTCCGTCTTCCGTCGTCAGATGAAATGCTAATTATTCGGAATTTAAACGCAAAGCAGGCTCAGGTTAACGCCAAGATTCGCAAAGGAAAGCCTAACTCTGCGCCCCTTTGCGTTAAAAAGCAAGAAACTATACTTGGAGTTGCGCGATGAGGATTTTGGTTGCTAGTCACACTTATATCGTTGACCTCAATTGTGAGAAACTACGCGCGATCGCTCATTTAGAACCAAACATTGAGGTTACTGTCGTTGTGCCGAAGCGTTGGAAGCCTGGGGGTGTCCAAATTAAGATTATTGAAACTCAGCTGCGTGAAGAAGGCAATTTTCGCATTGTACCAGTTTCTAATTTCAGCCAGAATAATCAGGGAATTCTTACATTTGGCGCTGATTTAATTGGGCTATTAAAGCAGTTTCGCCCTCAGATTATTCAGGTAGAGCAGGGTGCAAAAGCTCTCGGTTATGCGGAGATGATTGCCCTCAATCGCCTGTTGGGATTGAAAGCAAAAAATCTCTTTTTTACCTGGTGGAATCTCCCCTACAAACTGAAATTTCCTATCTCTTTGCTGGAAGCTTATAATCTGCGGAACACTCACGGAATTATTGCTGGGAATCAAGACGGAGTAGACATTTTACGGCAACGCGGCTACAAAGGCCCAGTTAAAGTTATGCCTCAGTTGGGTGTAGACGAAACCTTATTTAAACCCCAGACACAGCCAGATTTAGCTGCTAAACATGGAATTTCACCAGATGAATTTGTAGTTGGATTTGTAGGTCGATTTGTGGAGGAGAAAGGCTTAATAACGCTTTTGCAGGCGTTAAGTGGATTGCAAGAACATTCTTGGAAATGTTTGCTTCTCGGTCGAGGCCCATTGCAGTCAGTGCTGATGGAACGCGCTACCGAACTGGGTATCAAAGATAGGTTAATTTTAATAGAAAGCGTGTCTCACGATGAGGTAGCCCGCTATATAAATTTGATGAGTACGCTGGTGCTACCTTCAGAAACAACTTATCAGTTTAAAACTTTGACTGCCGCTGGTTGGAAAGAGCAGTTCGGTCACGTGCTGATTGAGGCGATGGCTTGCCGGGTGCCAGTTATTGGTTCTGACTCCGGCGAAATTCCTCACGTCATTAAAGAGGCTGGGTTGGTGTTTCCAGAAAAGAATGTGGCAGCACTACAAAATTGTCTGCGACAGCTAATAGAGCAACCAGATTTAGCTGATAAGCTGGGGCAGTTAGGTTATGAACGAGTAATGAACCAATATACAAATAAAGCTTTAGCCAAGCAGCAATTAGACTTTTACAAAGAGCTAATAGCTAATAGCTAATAGCTAATACGCTTTTAAACAATTAACAATTATCAAATGCGTATTTTACAAATTATTCCTTCGATTTCCCTTGTCTATGGTGGCCCTAGTCAGATGGTTCTAGGACTATCGGAGGCGCTGGCGCAAGAAGGTGTAGAGGTGACGGTACTAACAACAAATAGCAACGGAGATGTCGGTCAGCCGCCCTTGGATGTGCCTCTCGACCGCCCGGTGGAACAAAACGGCTATCAGGTGCGTTATTTCCCCTGTTCCCCGTTTCGACGCTATAAATTTTCCCTGGATTTGTTGCGCTGGTTAGCGGGACACGCGACTGAATTTGACTTAGCTCATATTCATGCTTTATTTTCGCCTGTAAGCACGGCAGCGGCGACTGTGGCGCGATCGCGTCATTTACCGTATTTAATGCGTCCTTTGGGGACGCTAGACCCCGCAGACTTACGCAAGAAGAAGAGAATCAAGCAGATTTATGCGGCGTTGCTGGAACGTCCCAACTTAGCAGGCGCGGCGGGCATTCACTTCACCAGCCCCCAAGAAGCTAAGATTTCCGAACGCTTCGGAACTTCAACTCCAGATGTGGTGATTCCCTTGGGCGTAAAGCAGCCAGCGATGCTCCCGAAAGGGCAAGCTAGAAAGGAATTAGGCATTCCGGAGACTCAGCCTTTGCTGCTGTTCATGTCTCGGATTGACCCGAAAAAAGGGCTAAATTTACTGATTCCAGCCCTGGAAAAACTTTTAGAAGATGGTGCTGATTTTCACTTTGTGCTGGCGGGTGGAAATCCGCAAGATCCAGCTTATGAGAACAAAATTCGAGAACAATTGCAAGCGTCACCTTTACGCGATCGCACTACTATAACCGGATTTGTAACTGGTGAGTCGAAAACTGGCTTACTACAAGATGCCGATTTATTCGTCCTCCCTTCTTACTACGAAAACTTTGGCATTGCTGTAGCCGAGGCGATGTGTAACGGAACCCCGGTGGTAATTTCTGACCAAGTTTATATCTGGGAGGAGATTCAACAAGCAGAAGCTGGCTGGGTTTGCGCCTGCGATGTAGAGAGTTTAACTAAACAATTGCGCGATTCGCTTGCTGACGCTTCTGAACGACAGCGACGGGGAACCAATGCTCAAGAGTACGCTTTGAAAAATTACAGTTGGAAAGCGATCGCTCAAGCAACCATTAAAGCTTACCAACAAATTCTTACAAGCAAAAGTAGGTTGGGTTGAGGTACGAAACCCAACATCACATCCGATATTTGTTCAATTTCACTAAGCTCGATCGCATCTCAGCGACGATGAGATGGAAGCACAAAAATCAACATCACATTAGATATTTGTTCAATTTCATCAAAGGCGATCGCATCTCAACCCAGCAGTTCATCTACCGCCACGCTGAACCCTTGCAAAACAACTTGAGTGCTAACCACCTCACCAGAAATAAACACAAGTCACTGATTTTTAGTAACTACAATAATCCAACGATTCTCAGGAAACACCAGCCAAACTTCCTCAGCACCAGACTGTAAATATTCTTGAGATTTAGGAATTACATCTTCAGCAATATCTGTAGGCGAAACAATTTTAGCAATTAGCGGGAAACTCTGGGGAAATACAGCAGGTTCGCCAAATTGATTAAGTAGTTCTGGTGTCAGATAAGCAACATCAGGAGAACGTCCCTGCTTATTAGTACGACAGGGAGGTGAAATATAGACACTTCCCTCTTGAGTGCTAGAATGCCTGTAATTTTCCCAGTAAGCAGAGAGTCCAGCTTGAATTCGACCATGAGTTAATGTAATTCCGTTTTTTTCTACTAATTTCCCATCCACCCATTCTGTACCATGAGGGGGATTTTGCATCCAGTCTTCTAAAGAAATAATTTTGGAATTAGTTATATAAAATCCCATTGCTGCCTACTTGCGTTACGAATACTTACTATTAATTACCGCTTACTACTGCTCTAAGAAAGTAGTAGGTTGGGTTGAGGAACGAAACCCAACATCAACAAGCATTTGTTCGGTTGCGGGATAGAGTTAACCTAACCTAGAATTATTTTTAACTGTTTTATCAGCGAAACCCAATAAAATCCTCATAAAGTTGGGTTTCGTGGACTCAAACCAACCTACACGATCTTACATATCTTTGTTAGTTTATGTCCATTGACTCTCTCGAACACTATACCTTTACTCTACAGTCTTTGAAAAACTATACTTTTACTGTAAGTATGTTCTGCGGGTATGATCAGCAAGGAAATAATTGGAAAGAACCAGAAATTACATCCATGCGTAAGAAAGGTTTAATAATTAAAGAGTATGCCGTAAAAACCGTTTTCTTTGAAAATATACTTCTTGGCTACATACAGGAATGCTTAGACGGTACTTGGTCTGCACATAGCCCATATAATGCTTTAAGTGTGGGTGATATGGAAATTTCTGGCTTCATTGATGAGGTTTACGCTGTGCGGTATCTGCATCAAGTGACGAAAGCAAATTATCCAGACGAGATTGGGGACTTTAGTTGTCTTCCTTGGGAGAAAGAAAACTCCTAGATTTAAACCACAATGCTTATCGTTTAACTACTGTTAAGAACAGGGTTATTTCATTCTGAATAAGTCTTTGAGTGTGTTAAGACTAAAGCCAGCACGTCGTTGGGCTTCGTTCCGCCAGTGAAATCTTTTTCTCCCCCAGCGTACTTTCTGAGCAATTCTTCTCTATCCATAACTCGACACCTCAAGTAATTAATCAACTCAACCATAGCCCAAGGAATATTTGGTCAAACCTACCCACTACGAGGGGATGTGATCGCATCCCCTGCATAAAACGCGATCGCGTTCTCGTGTCAAAGAGCGATCGCATAAGCTAAAACAAGGTAGTCCCCTCTACAGCTGTTGGTTTTAGTTGGAAACAACAATGCAAACATCCTCTGCTACTCCCTCCGCTTGGCAACGGCTGAAAAATCGCGAAATTGACTGCGAACAAGCCCTAAAACTCCTGATCGACGAGCAAGGAAGTGTTAACCTAGCTCTACTTGACCGAGAAGTGAGTTATCGGTTTTTTAGGGAATTTCAGGATAGAAAAGTTTTGCCCCCAGTGGTTCCGCTGCTACTCTGGCGAAACTGCTACTACCTGGGAAGCCCGAAAACTGTGTCGTTGGAAGCTATCAAAGAAATAAGCGATCGCACCTTCACCGACATTAAAGTTATCCCAATTGCCGACAAAAGTTATCGCACCTGGTATCACACTCAAAATCTTAACCCCAACTCCATTTCCTCGGCTCCTCTGGTAAATCCCCTCACCGGAGAACAGGAACAAGAAAACATCAGCGAAACCACAGAACTATACCTTTCCAAAGCAGTTGACCAAATTGGGCGGATTAAAACCCTAATTTCCGGCGCATTGCGGAACCGCGCCAGCGACATCCACATGGAACCCGCGCCAGAAGGCTTAAGAGTCCGTTATCGCATTGATGGCGTACTGCGAGATATTACCACCCTGCCGCTCAATGTTAGCCGCAAGGTAATCGTCGCCCTGAAAGTCATGTCTGAAATAGACATCGCTGAAAGCCGCCGTCCCCAGGATGGACGAATTGGAGAAAAATACGCTTCTGGGGAAGAATTAGAACTGGGAATGGATATGCGGGTCAGTACCCTCCCCTGTGTTGGTGGGGAAAAAGCCGTAATTCGCTTACTCCCGCGCAAAAATCCCTTTTCTAAAATCCAAAACTTAGGCTTCACTCCCACAACTCTCGAAACTTACAAAAACTGGTTGGAACAGCCGCAGGGAATGATCATCCTCACAGGCCCCACAGGGAGTGGTAAAACCAGTACGCTGTACACCAGTCTGCAATCCGTCGCCAAGGAACACGTCAATGTAGTGACGGTAGAAGACCCGGTGGAGTACATTTTGCCCCGCATCACCCAAACCCAGGTGAATGAAGCCGCGGGGATGACTTTTGCTGCTGGTTTACGGGCAATTTTGCGCCAAGATCCGGATATCATCATGGTGGGAGAAGTCCGCGACCATGAAACCGCAGAGACAGCCGTTAGAGCAGCGCTCACCGGTCACTTAGTTTTTACCACCCTGCACACTAATGATGCTCCTGGTGCTATTCCCAGAATCAAAGATATTGGCCCAGATCCCGGCTTAATCAGCGATGCTCTCTTGGGAATTGTAGCGCAGCGTTTGGTACGTCGCGTTTGCCCCCACTGTGCGGCACCTTACAAGCCAACTGCGTCGGATTTGAAGGTTTTGAGTTTGGAGCCAGAACAGGCAAATTCCACCACTTGGCGGAAGGGTAAGGGCTGCGCTCAGTGCTTCAATTCTGGTTATCTGGGACGAGAAGCAATTGTTGAGTTGCTGGATGTGGATGATACCGTGCGCGAAATTATCTATGACGGTACGATGACGCAGCTGCATCGCTATTTGCGGGAAATCAACTTTTTCTCTTTCGGTATGGCAGCTGTACAAAAGGTAACAAATGGGATCACAACGGTTGAGGAAGTGTTGCGAGTATTACCCCGCAGCGCCTTCTCTCGCCGTAAGTCTCTGGCTGTACGCACGGAACAGTTTACGCCCTTGGGTGTGGGATAGCGATCGCGCTCCTGTTGCGGGAAGGCTAGATAAGCAAAGTTTTTCTTTGCAGGCTTCAAAGCTTCAACTCTGGTTATCTGGGACGAGAGGCAATTGTTGAGTTGCTGGATGTGGATGATACAGTGCGGGAAATTATCTATGACGGTACGATGACACAGCTGCATCGCTATTTGCGGGAAATCAACTTTTTCTCTTTCGGTATGGCAGCTGTACAAAAGGTAACAAATGGGATCACAACGGTTGAGGAAGTGTTGCGAGTATTACCCCGCAGCGCCTTCTCTCGCCGTAAGTCTCTGGCTGTACGCACGGAACAGTTTACGCCCTTGGGTGTGGGATAAGCGATCGCGCTCCTGTTGCGGGAAAGCTAGATAAGCAAAGTTTTTCTTTGCAGACTTCAAAGCCTGATGTTTCCCCAAAGGTACTATTTAACCCGAACTCACGTTAGACTATCTGCCCTGTACCCCATTTAAATTGGTATCAGTTGGGTGGAATATAATATCGCGGTTGTTCTGTTTTAGCCACTTTGGTAGGGACATGGCATTGCCATGTCCCTACAGATGTATCGCACCCAATCCTTGAATTGCCTTATCCTTCAGAAAACTGGCTAACAACTAATGGGAATTCACCAATTAGCAATTAGCCATTAACCGCCAATTCCCAAACTTCCCGCCATGCCTGGAGTTAGGGGTAGGAGAGTCGCCACCATCAAGAACAGAGCCAATAACCCCAAAGCGGCTCGTGCATCATCGGGTTCAGAAAGCTCATTCATGCTAGGGCGTTCTAAACTTCGCTGCAAGAACAGAATCACAATTCCCCAGTACAGCAGCAAAGGATTCGCCGGATTCACTATTGAGATAATCCCCAGCAAAATTAAAGTTGCTACCGTAGCCCGGCGGGCAATTTGCCGTCCGTAGATTGCCTGAACAATTCGCCCCCCGTCGAGTTGTCCAGCTGGCATCAAGTTAAATGCACTTACCACTAAACCCAACCAACCGATAATCGTCAGCGGGTGGACATCAACCAGGGTTTGCTGGAGAGCGGAACCAAGGACGACTCGCGCCAGCGTTCCGACCAAAATAGAACCTTGGAAAAACTGAGATGGCACTTGAAACAGGCTGCCTTCGTGGGAAAGGATTAAACCTGTGATTAGCATTAACAGGGAAATAATACCACCAGTAGCAGGGCCAGCCAAGGAGATATCAAATAGCACCTGACGATTAGGCAACAGCGATTCAAAGCGGGTAATGGCTCCAAAAGCGCCAATTTGGCCGGATGGGATGAAAAAAGGCAGACTCAGACGGATTTTGTGACGACGTGCTAGTAACCAGTGACCGATTTCGTGAGCGATTAAAACTGTCCAAATACCCGCGCTGATGGGTAGAACTTCTTTATATCGGCTCAGGTTGTTGAAGAAATCGAAACCAAGGAAAAGCCCTGCTGTTTCTAAACTGCTGGCAATTGTGGCTATGAACAGAACACCTGCAAGAAGCTTCTGAGTTAAGGTTGCCTTTTGGGGATCATTGCTGCTGGGGAGAACAATGACAACTGGCTTCTCTTCTGGATTTTCTACTAAAAATAGCCGATAGCGATCGCCTAATCTCTCTTCCAAATTGGCAGTCAACCGGGAATGTACTGCGTCAGGTTCACCCCGCAGATTCCCCCGAAAAATCGCACCCTCTTGATAGGAAATGGTTTCAGTAGCAAAGAATGTATCAATCCCAAAAATTCCTTGAATGCTTTTCAAGTCGTCGTCTGGGATGGGAACTACCTCAGAAGTGACGCGATTTAGTCCATCTGTAGGTGTCTGCGGCGTTTCGATGTCTTCCTCAGACTTATTTTCTGTAGGGTTCGATTCCTGGATCATCTTCACGACTTGCTCCCGCAGGATAGCATCCTGACCAGCGGCACGCAGTTTCTTGCCGATGAAGATATACAACCCAGCTGAGGCTACCAACATAAATAAGATGCCGACTAGGTTGATATAAATCCCGGCGGCGAACAACCCAAAGAACAACAGCCAGGGAGCCATCAACACGACTGACTGCAACCAGGCATATATTCCTAATTTGCCGAAGGGCTTGGCTCGATAGAAGCCCCAACCCAGGATGCCGAAAGCCACCAGCGCAATTAAACTTGTTGTAGCAGTCTCCGATCCAGTAAACATTTTTTATAAAACCGTGCAGCTAGTAGAGCTAATAAGTCTACTCTAACTGAGTGCGATACCGTTGCAGGTAATGCGATCGCTGTGAGATCCTAGAAGTTTTGCTTATGCCAAGATTCACGTCAGTTTTACTAATCGTGTAGCAACCAGCCAACTTCTACTCTGGCTTTTGGTAACTCGAAACAGCGGTTCTGAGATTCCCGTGATGTTCCGCAAGCAAGCTCGCGCTTTGTTCCCTTTCTAACCCTGTCCAGTGCATCAGTAGCGCTAACTTGACAGATCGCCCACTTTGCTCTAACAAATAACTAGCATCTTCCCGATTTAAATCCGTGAGGTCTTGCAACATTCTTAAGGCGCGATCGCGCAGTTTTTTATTGGTGACGGCGACATCTACCATGCGATTGCCGTAAACTTTACCCAACTGCACCATCACGCCTGTGGAGATGATGTTTAAAGCCATTTTCGTCACGGTTCCAGCTTTGAGGCGTGTCGAACCTGCTAGCACTTCTGGCCCCACTATCAGGCGAATATCTAAATCTGCCTCAATGCTGACTTGTTCAGCGGGGACACAGGCGATCAAAATTGTAGTCGCTCCCCGCCCGCGTGCTGCTTGAATCGCACCGTGGACAAAAGGAGTCGTTCCCCCCGCGCTAATTCCCACGACGACATCGAGATTGGTGATATGGCGTTGCGCGATCGCATTCGCTCCATCTTCATCTTTGTCTTCCAAATCTTCAGAGCTACGAATTAAAGCCCCCGCACCACCAGCAATAATCCCTTGTACCAAATCTGGCGGCGTACAAAAGGTGGGCGGACACTCTGCTGCATCCAACACGCCTAAACGTCCACTCGTCCCAGCACCGATATAAAAAAGCCGTCCCCCTTGACTTAAGGCACTAGCTGTAGTGTCTATTGCTTGGGCTAGTTCAGTTCTGGCGGATGCGATCGCCACCAGTGTTTGAGCATCCTCGCGATTGAACAAATCTACCAATTCCAAAGAACTCAGCTGATCTAAGTTCTGACTATTGGGGTTAATTTGCTCTGTTAAAAGATGCCCCCGCTCCTCCAGATTTTTCATCCTCAATCCTTATTACAACAGTCCTTCTAATTGACGACGAATTTTGTCTAAATCCGAAAGCTCCGGTTCAGGAGCATCTGGTTCCCAATCGGTTTTGGAAAGGTTATTTTCCGGTGGAGCTAAAAAAAGACGTTCTACATCGTCTTCGGGAACAAATCCTTCCGGAATCAACTTCCAGTCGTAATCTAAGTCTTGACAAATTTCCTCAATTTCCTCTGATTCCATTGGCTCCACACTGGGAGTGGCAAAATCTTGAGCTTCTAGTAGCAGAGCATAGCGAATAGCATCATCTTCTGCTTCAAACAGTAAGAGCAAGTTGCGATCGCCAATTCGCAGCGAGTGCATCCCCTCGTTTTCTGTCCCGGTATTAAATATTAATACGTATCCGCGCATAGTACCGCCATAATTCTTTTATCTATCTTTCTTTAATTTAGGATATCTGGCAACTTATTCAATTTCCTAACTTCTGTAAAGACATATACACCATCTCTACACTAATCTTCCATATCGTGCTGTCATCGGTTGGGCTGGATTTTCTTGATTGTAAGCCCAAGCCCACATCTGATCGCCTAGCGAGAAGTGCCACCACTCATTAGGATGACGGCGAAATCCAGCTTGACACATCACAGAGTTCAACAACTGCCGATAAATATGATACTGCTGTTGGGCGGCATCAGTGCTATCGGCATAATAATCTGGATACGACGCGGGAGATATTTCATCAATCTGGGTTCCCATGTTAACAGTCTGCCCAGTGCTGTCTACTAACGTCACATCAACCGCAGCACCAGTGCTATGAGGCGGTGGTGTTGCTGGGTTCAAGTTGGGGAATGCCCAAAATTGATAAACTTGTTCCCAAATCTCTTGACGCTGTGCTTCCGTTAACTCAGTTAAATTTAACTTCCGCGCCTGAACAACTTCAGCAAAGGTGTAATCTACCATAAATTGCTGGACTTCCACCGGGCGATAAGCGTCAAAAATTTTGATTTGCCAACCCTGATGTACTTGTTGCAGGAGAGTTTGGGCTACCTTTAAGCTATCTAGAACGCTTTGGCGGAGATAATATGGCGAAAGCGCTCCATAACTAGCACCCAACTTTTGATAAGGATGAGGAGATTCTACCGCAAATTGCTCCAAAGGAATTGCAGCGATCGCTTCCCCACACTCTACAATTGCAATCTCCTGATAAGCTTTCATGCTCCGTTTCCTCTGGCTGACATCATTTCTATTCTGGTCTGTAATAAATACACTTAATATAGCCATCCTATTTTAGTTGTGAACCGATAGCCCTTCAGATACCGGACTTCTCCAAGAAGTCCAGTATCTCGACTTCTGGAATTATTTAGGACTGCTATACTTTTTATTTTATTTGTATTGGATGCTATTAATAAATTAATATAGTTCACTTAAGAATATTTGTAAGTTGGTTTAAACTTTGTGAAGCTTGGGAAACAGTCATGCCAATTCGGACTGCTCCGATCCCTCTAATAACTACTTTTGATTGGTTTGTTAGTGCTGCTTGCACTAGAGTAGCCGACATTACAGAAGAAACTGCAAGTATGCTAATGCAGAAAGTCAAAAATTTATTATTGTTAGACATGGCTAATATTTTTAAGTAATTCTGGGTTTTGCTTAAATGTATCTACCAATTAAGAAGGTGCAATTCCAGATTTTAGTTTTCTTTTCAAAAATTTTTATATAGGGTCAAACGATAGTGAAACCAAATAAACTTTTCTGAGAACTTGGTTTGTTATCATCAAGTTTAACCTACGTTTTTTTACATTTTTAAGTGTTGGTATTTATAGATAACAGGATAATTTTGATTAGCCATATAGTTAATTTTTCGATACTTTAATGGACTGCGATTTGAATATAAAATCTATCAAAATGCGTAAAAAAGTATACCAATAGTTAGATTACAGGAACAATAATAAATGATGATATTGAGGACAGGATCGAGAGTTTACTAGATAGAGTAATTCGGGTGAGCGATCGCGATCGCTCACCATCACGCATAATCTCAATGACATAATTTAATCTTTAGTTGTTTCGGGCGCAGGTGGCACCGGATCGTAACCGCCGGGGTAGAACGGATGACAGCGCAAGATGCGGCGAATCGCAAGCCAACCGCCGCGCCATACTCCAAATCTCTCTACCGCCTCTATTGCGTACTTAGAACAAGTCGGCTGAAACCTACAAACTGGAGGAAACAGCGGAGAAATCAAAACCCGGTATCCTTTAATTAGCCAAATCAGTAATATTTTCATTCTGGCACCTTAATCTAATAGATTGGTAATAGAGCTTTTTCCCCTTTGAATAAAGTCTTTGTTTAACCCTGTGTCTTCGTTAGAATCATTCCCGCAGCTATGGCTCCAAATTATCTTAATTGGAGTCTGTCTTGGCGTTATTGTACTACTAGCAGAGGGGCTACATCGGTACACCTCCACAGATCCGGAACGGGTGCGGAAGGTGGTACACATTGGTACTGGCAATGTGATTTTGCTTGCCTGGTGGCTGAATATTCCCGCTTGGGTAGGTATTACGGCTTCGATTCTAGCGAGTAGCGTTGCCCTTTTATCATACAAATTCCCGATTCTTCCAGGGATTAACAGCGTTGGGCGCAAGAGTTGGGGAACATTTTGCTACGCCCTTAGTATTGGGATTTTAGTTGCTTGGTTCTGGTCTATAAACCAACCCGAATATGCGGCGCTGGGAATTTTAGTAATGACTTGGGGGGATGGGCTGGCAGCACTGATTGGGCAGAAATTTGGTAAGCATCCCTATCAATTTGGGGGGAGCAAAAAAAGTTGGGAAGGCTCTTTTACAATGTTTTTGGTAAGCTATGCGGTCAGTAGCTTGATTTTACTCGGCGTTCATGGCAATATCTGGCAAAGTTGGGCGGTGCCGTTGGCAGTTGCCTTAGCTGCTACTGCCTTAGAAGCATTTTCCTGGTACGGTATTGATAATTTGACAGTTCCTGTGGGCAGTGCAGCGATCGCATTTTTCTTGACTGGGTTGCTGCTAACCTGAAAATATTGTCTTAGCTTATAGTTGCAACATCGCCTCCGCCAAATCACTATTTAAACCTTTCAACATTTCTTGAAAAAACTCGGTTTCTGGGAGAAACCGGGTTTTTTAATGGTCGAGTTTTTCTCAATACGGTTTAGGTTTACTTAAAAACTTAAAATCCAAAACCTGGGATTTGTTGGGAAAGAGGATGCAGAACCGACTACCCATAAGCATTGGTTGGGTGACACTTGCGTACTGCTACGCCAAAGCAAGCTACATACTATTCCCTAAAAACCTTCTTAAGTAAACCTCAAATTTATTTCTTTTGCCTGTTTAATTATTCAAAGCTTATGTATATAAACTTATTTTTTAATGCCATTAATAAGCAATTTGTATATTTAATTACCGTTTACTCTAAAGTATTTACTACCATTGATAGATTAAAAATAGACAATATCCTTTCCACTGGCAGATTCCCGATAAAGGCTTATTAGTACAAAATTAAGCATTAACACAATACAAAGCTGTCATAAATTTAACTTGCATATTAAATTGCTTGCGAGAGCAATAATTAGCGAATAGTCATGGGCTAGATTCTTCCCCATTACCAATTGCTTAAATCTTCCTATGTGCAAATTAGATAGACAGCAGCTTATCTATCTATTATTAGCAGCACATCAAATGACTTTTTTTAATTCCACAGTACCCCCTCTGCGCCGCAAACAAAAAAATCTGGATTTTCAGGATCTCCAAGGCCTTTGGCGTATTCATTTGCAGATCGGAAACACTACGCTTTATTCCACGTTTTATACTCGGATCGATCAAGCTTGCATTTTCTGGGGTTTGATATCGGCCGCGATTTTTTTCACCGCCCACTTTTTCCCCTTGAGTTGGAATATTCAAGCTGCTTTGTGGTCAGCGCTGACTCTGATTGGTACTGCTGTAATGGTAGTATGGACGCGCTTTTGGGTTAAGGTGGAGCAGGTTAGCTGGGTGCTGTATTGCTGGGTAATTTTAATGTTAGTGGGGCTTGTCCTGACTGACTTGGGTATTTTCTTGGGCTGGGGAAATGTTTTGATGCGCCTGTGTCCGTTGTGGCTGGGGTTGAGCGCTTTTGGCTATTTCTTGACTGGTTTAGGGGTGCGATCGCGTGCTATCCTTCTGGCTGGAATTGTCCACCTGCTATGTATATTTCTCCTTCCCTACTTTTGTGGTTGGGAGTTTCTGATCGCTGGAGGCGTGATGGTGATTAGCTTGTTAATCTTAGCTGAATTTCAGTGGGATATGCGATCGCCTATTAGTTACGATGCGTTGACCCTAGAACAAAAGCAATTCAATCAACAGCAACATCAGCTACGCCGAATGATTGTTTAGAAATATTTCAATAAAATTTGGTGGAGAAGAAACGCTTTTCCCCACCAAATTATTGATTATTGACCACACAACGACAGAAAAAGACATTCACTTGGCTACCAATCAGCCCTTCTAGTTTCTTTTAAGGGGTCGCCTGAAAAAGGCTGCACTCCAGTCACAGGATAAGCATCGTCACTTGGGCCAAAGATGCGGGCGATCGCTTCGGAAAAATACTGGGTGATACTATCCATCATTCGGGTAATACCCATATACTTACTCTCCCGGTTTGTTTGTAGGCTTGAAACGTAAATTAGCTCTCTATACTTACCATTATGAGTAGTTTTGGATTATTGACGTTTATTTGCAATACTTGTTTGATTAGGTTTGCAATACTTTGCTTGTCGTTGATGAAAGCGGTGCGTATCATTAAAACTTCTACAACTTTTTTAAACTTACTTATATTTTCAACAATTTACTTTAATAATTATGACTTTTGATGGAAATTGCTCCTGTTATGGAGAGCATCCGGCTTTCGTCAGGGCGGCGCAGTTATAGTTTTATGCGATCGCTCTTTATTTCTCTGTTTTAGATAAAAATACTATTAAGAATAGTATACAAAGGATATAAATAGCCGTTAGAGGTCATGTAACCTACCTGATACATCTGTCTTCTTTAAAAGATTATCAAAATACCTTGGCAGTATTTTGGTGAATAGCACTATAATCGTAGAAACTATTCTTGCCAAGGTAGCAAGATTATGAAAATTTCCCTTGACGGACTTGCAAAGCATCCGAACCCGCTTCAGGAGCAGGAAAGGGCAGAAGATCGGGAACTGGCGATCGCGCCTGAAGATTATAGCCTCCTGACCGACCTCTACCAGCTGACGATGGCAGCTTGCTACACAGGCGAAGGTCTGGAGCAAAGACGCGCCAGCTTTGAGTTGTTTGTGCGGCGCCTACCAAACGGCTTTGGCTATTTGATTGCGATGGGGCTGGCGCAGGCGCTAGACTACCTGGAGAAATTCCGCTTTACATCAAGTCAGCTGGAGGCTTTGCAGGCGACAGGGATTTTTGCACAAGCACCAGCGCGATTTTGGTCGCTGCTGGAGGAAGGTCGCTTCACAGGCGATGTGTGGGCAGTTCCAGAGGGAACGGCTGTTTTTGCTAACGAGCCACTGCTACGGGTGGAAGCTCCCTTATGGCAAGCTCAGTTAGTAGAAACCTACCTGCTGAACACCATCAACTATCAGAGTTTGGTGGCGACGCGGGCGGCGCGGATGCGCGATGCGGCTGGGGCGCAAGCGACGCTGCTAGAATTTGGGACGCGACGGGCGTTTAGTCCCCAAGCCTCTGTGTGGGCGGCGAGGGCGGCGTTGGCAGCTGGGTTAGATGCCACTTCTAATGTATTGGCAGCGATCAAATTGGGTCAAAAGCCTAGTGGAACGATTGCTCATGCTTTGGTGATGGCGATCGCAGCCACATCTGGAAGCGAACAAGAGGCTTTTAAGGCATTCCACCGCTATTTTCCTGGTGCGCCATTGTTGATTGATACATACGATACAGTCGCCGCTGCCCAAGGTTTGGCACAAATGTTAGCAGCAGGGGAAACACAATTGGCTGGGGTGCGGATAGATTCGGGGGATTTGGTAACTTTATCTAAACAAGTGCGATCGCTTTTACCCGATGTTCCCATCTTTGCCAGTGGCGATTTGGATGAATACGAAATTGCCAGATTGAAAGCAGCTGGCGCTTGCATCGACGGTTATGGACTGGGAACTCGACTGGTTACGGGAACAGCTTTAAATGGGGTTTATAAACTGGTGGAAATTGATGGCATTCCCGTGATGAAAGAATCGAGCGGTAAGATAACTTATCCTGGTCGAAAGCAGATTTTTCGCCGCCATCAGGGAAGTCAGGTTAAAGCAGACAGATTGGGATTGTTGACGGAAAGCCCTAATGGAGAAGAACCTTTGTTGCAGCTGGTGGTTAAACAGGGCGAACAGGTGCAGTTACCAGATTTAGCGGAAATTCGAGAGCGTACAGCTGCATCAGTTGCTAGTTTACCAGCTCTGACGCGATCGCTTGATTCTCCCATTTCTGTATCTGTGGAGATTTCTGAGGCGCTGAGGTTGTTGACTGAAGAAACTCGTCTTGGTTAATCGAAGGAATGAACCGCGTTAGTGCTATATGAACCCGAAGGAAGAAAATGAAGAGAATTGCTTTGTTTGGTACAAGTGCTGACCCGCCGACATCGGGACATCAGGCGATCCTTAATTGGCTGTCTCAACACTACGATCTGGTGGCGGTGTGGGCATCGGATAATCCGTTTAAGTCTCACCAAACGCCGTTAGAACATCGATCCAGAATGCTACGGTTGCTGATTGAGGAACTTAATTCGACTTGGCACAATATCTGCCTGTTTCAGGAACTCAGCAGTCCGAGAACTCTGGAAACGGTGCAGAAGGCCAGGGGAATTTGGGGAATGTCGGTAGACTTTACAGTAGTAATTGGTTCCGACTTAGTTAGCCAGATGCCGCGTTGGTATAGAGTTGAAGATTGGTTGCGGCAAGTGCAACTGCTGGTAGTACCTAGACCAGGATATCCGATAGAAGACTCTAGTTTAGAGGAACTGCGGCAGATGGGGGCGCACATAGCGATCGCTCACCTTAACGCGCCAGCGGTTTCCTCTACAGCGTATCGTGAGAATGGAAACACCAAAGCCTTGACGACCACCGTCAAAGACTATATCAATAGAGAACGTTTATACGAATGCCAGGACGCGGCTCGAAAAAAATAGCACAACAACCGACATTAGCCGATTTTAAAGTCGGAGTTGATAACGTAATTTTCTCAGTCGATACAGCGCAAAATCGACTGTTAGTTTTGTTAGTAATGCGCCAAGAAGAACCCTTCTCAGGACATTGGTGCTTACCCGGTACTTTAGTCCGTCAAGGAGAATCTTTAGAAGATGCCGCATATCGAATTTTAGCTGAAAAAATTCGCGTCAAAAACTTGTACTTGGAACAGTTATACACCTTTGGCGGGCCAGGACGCGACCTGAGGGAATGTGATGATAGTTATGGGGTGCGTTATCTATCAGTTAGTTACTTTGCTCTGGTACGGTTTGAAGAAGCTGAATTAATTGCCGATGGCGTTAGTGGTATTGCTTGGTATCCCTTAGAACAAGTGCCGCAACTCGCCTTTGACCACAATAAAATTTTAGAGTACGGTCATCGGCGTTTGCGAAATAAGTTAGAGTATAGCCCAGTGGCATTTGAAGTGTTGCCAGAGGTATTTACTTTGAGTGACTTATATCAGCTTTACACGACAGTTTTAGGGGATAATTTTGCAGATTATTCCAATTTCCGCGCCCGGTTGTTGAAGCTGGGTTTTCTTTACGATACTAAAGTAAAAGTGTCGCGTGGTGCTGGTCGTCCGGCTAGTTTGTATCGGTTTGATGCTGAAGCGTTTGCCCCGTTTAAGGATAAGCCTTTGGTTTTTATCTAAACGCCAAGGCACACAAAGTAATTTAATCTTCTGCATTAAAAAAATAAAACATGGAACCCGAAGAGACTTTAGATATCCAAGACATTCGTAATGAGATTGATAAAATTGACCGGAAAATTATCGAACTTCTTGGCAAGCGATTTGAATATGTGAAAGCTGCTGCCAATTTCAAAACCAGTGAAGAAAGTGTAAAAGCCCCAGAACGTCGTCAGGCTATGATGCAGCAAAGACGTGTTTGGGCTGAAGAACAAGGCTTAAATCCTGATCTAATTGAAAAGTTATATCAAGATTTAGTCACTTATTTTATGAATGAAGAATTAAACCATTGGAAATCAAGAAAATAAATAATGTAATATATTCAAATACAGCAAACCTTAATTATATAAAATCTTATTTTTCTTCCTCTGCGACTCTGCGGTTCGTTTTAAAAAAGTAGCTTTCACACATCAAATAGGATGGCTATATATGAAAATTGCGATCGCTCAACTTAACCCTACAATTGGCGACCTCGCCAACAACGCCCAACAAATTCTCAATGCTGCTAAAATTGCATCTGAGAATAATGTCCGTTTATTGTTAACACCGGAACTTTCTTTATGCGGTTATCCGCCACGGGATTTGCTCTTAAATCCCAGCTTCATTGAAACAATGGCAAACGTTTTACAGCAATTAGCGCAAAATTTACCGCCAAATATAGCTGTTTTAGTGGGAACAGTTGAACCAAATTCAAAAGCGCACGTTGCTGGCGGGAAACCTTTATTTAACAGTATCGCCTGGTTAGAAAATGGTCAGTTACAGCAAATTTTTCACAAGCGACTGTTACCAACCTACGATGTTTTTGACGAATATCGATATTTTGAACCAGGGCTGCAAGCTAATGCTTTCACCCTCGACAATCTCCACATCGGAGTAACAATCTGCGAAGATTTGTGGAACGATGAGGAATTTTGGGGTAAGCGCAGCTATGCGATAAATCCAATTGTTGATTTAGCTCAATTGGATGTAAATTTTATTGTAAATTTATCAGCTTCGCCTTACAGAGTTGGTAAGCACAAGTTGCGAGAATCGATGTTGCGACATAGCGCGTCTCGCTTCAATAAACCAATCGTATATGCTAATCAGGTTGGGGGAAATGATGACTTAATTTTTGATGGTTGCAGTTTCGCTTTAAATCGTACTGGTGAGGTAGTTAGTCGCGCTTTTGCTTTTGAAACAGATTTGGTGTTAATAGAATTTGATGAGGAAAAGCGGGATCTGATCCCCGCCAACTCCTCCTCTTTAAGAGGTGAGGGAGGGATATCGCCTTTACCCGAAACTGAAGATGAGGAAATTTGGGGTGCTTTGGTGTTGGGGGTGCGAGACTATGCGCGTAAGTGCGGCTTTTCTAAAGTAGTTATTGGTTTGAGTGGTGGGATCGACTCGGCATTAGTGGCAGCGATCGCATCCTCTGCATTAGGATCAGAAAATGTATTCGGCATTCTCATGCCTTCTCCCTACAGTTCCGATCATTCTATTAAAGATGCGCTGGAATTAGCCGAAAATCTGGGCATTGCAACTGAAATTCTGCCCATTGGCGATTTAATGACAGGTTACGACAAAACTCTGGAAAAGGTGTTTGCTGACACATCTTTTGGACTTGCTGAGGAGAATATTCAATCGCGGATTCGCGGTAATTTATTAATGGCGATCGCTAACAAGTTTGGCTATCTCCTACTATCTACAGGCAATAAATCAGAAATGGCGGTTGGTTACTGTACGCTTTACGGCGATATGAATGGCGGATTAGCTGTAATTGCTGACGTACCTAAAACCTGCGTCTATTCCCTTTGTAATTGGCTGAATGCTGAGAAA
Source organism: Funiculus sociatus GB2-C1 (assembly GCF_039962115.1). Taxonomy (NCBI): domain Bacteria; kingdom Bacillati; phylum Cyanobacteriota; class Cyanophyceae; order Coleofasciculales; family Coleofasciculaceae; genus Funiculus; species Funiculus sociatus. Next base: position 77,372 of record NZ_JAMPKJ010000022.1, read on the forward strand.
CTGGGGACTGGGGACTGGGGACTAGGGCCTTGGGAAGAAAAGAATGCTACTCTTTCCTCTATCCGAAAAGAAATTATCCCAACCAATATCATCTTCAAGCCTCCGAGTGCAGAATTAAAACCCGGTCAAGTTGATCAAGATTCTCTGCCGTCTTATGATATTTTGGACGACATTTTACAACGCTTAATTCACGAGTATCAATCATCAGCCCAAATTATCGCCGCCGGACATGATGCAACTGTCGTTAAGCGAGTAATGCAGCTGGTAGCGCGTGCGGAATTTAAGCGGCGACAAGCACCTCCGGGAATTAAGATTACAGATCGCGCTTTTGGTACTGGTTGGCGAATGCCAATTGCCAGTCGTTGGGCGGTAAACAATTAAAAATTTCAAAGCCAAGAAAGTAGACAGGCATCTTGCCTGTCTACGGTTTATTGTTTTACGAGTTTTAAACGCGATCGCTTCTCCCAAACCTTCTTAATCTGAGATTTTTTCAAACTTTGCAAGCGCGATCGCAACTGTTTTAAATTCGGTGTCTCTCCGCCATAACGCCATTGGACATATGCCTGAGAAATTTCGTTGATGACTTCGGCTTTGTCGGGTGAATGGTGTTGACGTGCTTGATAAGCATACTCTAGGGGAGTGTGTGCTGGGTGCTTGGCGTATCCTTGGACACTCAACTCCTTAAGCATTTGCTGGTAGATACTTTCCATCGGCGGCAACTTACCCAGCCAGAGGCGGTAACGCAATGCTTGCAACCTGTTCCAAGCCAACCAACCGAGGAACCCCAGGCAAATTGCCAATATAATCCCAGTAAACAATCCCACCCAGCCATTGGAAAGCAGCGCCCATAACCAGATTATCGCCCCAATCAGCCAGATGGTAATGGCACCGAATACGTTATTTAACCAACTTGCTACAGGCGAAGGCAACCACCCCGCAACCCAATGCCAGAACTGGCGCAACACGCTAAAGGTTTGGTCTTCTTCAACGGAGGGGGGAATTAAGGGATTACCGGGAATCGGATCAAAGGCAAACCAGCCGTAGTTGGGAAAATACACTTCTGTCATCGCGTAAGCGTCGGTGTTGCGGACGACATAGAAGCCAGTGAAGGGATTGAACTCCCCTGGTGAAAAGCCTGCCACTAACCGCGATGGAATGCTAATCGATCGCAACATAATTGTTAAAACGCTGGAGAAGTGGTCAGGATAACCTCCTTTGTGTTTGAAGAGAAATGCTTCTACTAAGTCTTCGTTTTCATCCAAAAAAGGCAAGCCAAGAGGGTCTTGTGGGATGGTGTAGTTTTGTTTGAGATACTGAGCTAAGTAGAGAGCTTTTTCGTAGGGAGAGGTGATGGGTTTTCTCGACTTGGCTAATATTTCTTCGGTTAGCTGCCGCACTTTGTCAGAGATTTCTGGAGGAACTTGCAGATAGTAATTGCGGATTCTTTCGGAATAGTCTGTTGATGTTTTCGCCAAAAGAGCGCGATCGCGTACTGGTACTTCCGAAATTACGGTGTAGGTAAATCCTTCCCCCAAACCTGTAGGCGATCGCAAACCGCTCTCGGTATCCATCGCTACTTCCTGTGTGGGAAAATACAGTTCTTTAGGATAGGATAAGGCGGGAATCAGATTCGGCAGTTCAGAGACTATTGTGTAACTCTGAATCACCTGTTTAGTTTTCCCACTGAAGATTACCTGTCTGGGAAGGAAAAATCGGTACGACCAGGCCGGACGTTGCACAGTCTGCGTTTGCTTGTCGCGGGAAATTTCCCAACCCTGACCAGTGTAGCGATCTAACGCCAGCACTCGCCAAAATCCCTCGGCTTGTGATCGCACTCGCATCACCACTTTGGGCTTCATCTCCCCCCGGAGATTCTGGTTAATTTTGCTGCTAAAGCCGTAGTAGAAGGTATCATCCATCTGCCCGGCGCCCCTTTCTTGGTTTTGTCCGCCGCCTCCACCTCTACCTTGTTTACCTTGTCTGGCGTAACCAGGGTTAACTATGGCGCGGCCGTTACTAGAAAAATTTTGTTGTTCTAAACCTTGAGGCCCGCTAACTGGAAATGTTTGTAGTTGATAGCCAGGAAACCGGGGCATCAATGCAAAAATAGTTAGTCCCAGCCCGACAATTAAAGTAAAAAGTAAAAAGTAAAACTTAAAAGTGCTTTTAATTTCTTGGGGATTTTTTTTAACTTTTGTCTTTTTACTTTTGCCTTCAAGTAGGCCTAACCGAGAGCGATAATCTAGCACCAAAACAGGCAGCGCTACGCCCAAAAACAACAGCAAAATTGGCGCAAAGGTTAATGTTTGGCTGACTGTACCAGCAACGCCTAACAAAATCAGCCCAATCACCATCGAATAACCCAAATCTTTGCGACGCGGGAGGTCAAAGCTGTGCAGCACTTGCAGATGAATTAACAATTCTGCAAGCACCAAGCGTGTATCATTCAAAGCACCAAACAGATTTCTCAAAAAAACTGTTAGTGCTACCACCATCCCAATCGCTATCAAAAATTTTACAGGCACATTGCGATCGCGTCGTCGATACCAACTCCACGTCGCACCAACTAGACTCAGCGGCACAGCCCATAAACTAATCTGAGTTTCCGCCGCTACATCCGTGGCAATAATCCCCACAACTACGAGTGCCTGCACCAGCACCCGTAGCAGGATTGATTCTTCCGTTTCCGGCTTCGACGTTGTTTCTAGCCGTTGCCGCACCCGATGCAAAGCTGAATTAGTCATTAGTCATTAGTTATTGGTCATTAGTCTATTGTGCTTTGTCCGCTGTCAGTTGTCCGTATGTGTTGGAAGGTTGGAAAGTTGTTAGAACGACAATCTCTACCCAACGTTTCAACTCGACAACCCTTAAGTGACGATTGACTGCTGACGAATTACTAATGACTATGAACTAATGACTACGAACTAATTGCGATCGCAAAAATCAGCGGTGGTTGATCCACTTCTGACAAGCGAATTTCCAGAGGATAAGTCTGATTAGGTTCTAAATCAAACGATTCTACACTCAGGTAGCCTGGATAGGAACGCTGCGCCGTTGCTTCTGCAACAGCAGTTCGCAGCGTCAAACTGCCGCCACGAGGTAAGCGACTAACAATCCTGCACCTGGGAACCTTACCTTCTACCTGGTATTCTGCCTGGACGCTCATGATCCCCAGAGATGTTTGCCAATGTCGCTCCACAGGCTTCGAGTCGGGCGATACTGGCAACGTCAGCGCCTTGATGATTTCTCTAGCCGCCAATAAGGACAGCGCCATCTGTTGACTATCTGTAGCTTCTTCGTAACGATTCGTGAAAAATTGCTGCTCTTGGGGGGAACGGGTTGGATAGAGCAACACCATTCCTGCTAACTGGTTTAGTGTCTGGCGTTGTTCTGGAAACAACGCGCTGGCGGCACGCACCAATTTCGCTCCCTGTGCTAGCGGCGACTGCACGACCTCCTGACAGGAATCTAGCAGTTGTGTTAAAACCGTTTCGGGGAGGGTGACAGGCAGACTGAAGTTAGAAAGCTGGGGTATCCACAGGGGAACAGAGCTTTCAGCCTCGCGGTCTAAATAATCAGGTTCGTAGTTGCAAATTTCCGTCTCCCAAGGAAAAAGAGGTGGGTTACGTTCAATTTCAACTTGCAGTTTGCGCTTCAAAAGGGCATGGAAACGATTTTGCACAGTCGGTTTTTCTCCTCCCAAGTTGAGTGGTTGACAGCCTTGGGCCGCTTCATCGAGGTGGTCTAATACTAGGCTCAGGTCTTCTGAGTCTAGGGGATCAGAATAATCCAATTCCATTGCCTCCACAGGATCGCCTTCCAAGTTAGGGTCTTGTGGTGGTTCTGCTGCTGTGGGATTAGAATCCTTTAGCAGCCATGCTAGGAAGCGGTTATCTATCGCTTCGGAATTGTTATCTAGGTCACTATTCATCTTGAGATGCACTTGCTCCGGATACTGAACGATTGCGAATTTCCCAGGCAAGCTCCAGCAGCTTAAACCATCGCTTTTCGACCTGGGAAACCGTACAATTTAAAGTCTGAGCGATCGCTGCTGCTTCCACTCCCTGTTGCTTTAATCGTAGTAATTCAGCCTGTTGAGCGCTCAAAAGTCCTTGAAACACCTGCCATTGCTGGGGTGTTAGTCCCAAATTGCGCTCCAAATCCGCTTCTAACCACTGATGCACCAGTTCCCAGCGATGGGAAAGGGCAAACCGAATTAAATGATATTTGAAGCGTTGTTGTAAATAATCCCTCTGGCGGGGAGTCAAACCCAAAATCGCCTCAATTTCCCCGGCAGATAAATCTTTCAGGCGCAGCGTAAAGTAATCGACGCATTCAGTCTGCTGGCGGTCTTTGAGATATTTCATCAACTCCTTAACCACCGTTTGGCGCAGGCTCTTTTCCAACGGTTCCGGTTCATGACCTACCATTGCCTCCCGCACCTGATGCACCGTTGCTTCATTCCAAACCGAGTCTGACTCGGTAGCGCCTCCCTCAGCCGCCTGCTCCATATCTACGGAAGTTTCCGGAGGTTGCTGTTGCGAAAATGTCTGCGCCCGCAGGATGATGAGTTGCTGAGTACGATGACCCGGAAGCGGAATGCGTCGCTTGCCGTAGCGTTCGGCAAAAGCCATGTATTCTGCCAACTCTAAAAGAGTATGGGGGCGATACTTGGTAACAATCGCATTCTCGCGGCGAAACGCATTTAAGGATTCCGCATAGAATCCTTGCAAGAAATCTTCAATCAGCACCAGCCGCGCCTGATAGCTCGTTGGCACCTGTGAAGGTGTAATGTAGCGATAGACAATTGCACTCAGAGTAGCGTGTAATTCCACTCTTCCCCGATGTGCGCCCATCTGATAATAGTGAAGACATTGCTTTAGGCGAAGACGAGCCAGTGTCGTCGCCCAAGTTTCCACATCTCCTGAATCTTGGATGCGTTTACTCTCATGACAAATTCGGGCGACTTCACTGGCTATCCGCGCCGCCACCTCACGACAGTTATCCTCCGAGGCTTTTGTTGACTCTCGGAGTTCGTTAAATAGTAGTTTAAAAATTGCCTCCACGCGCTGGTAGATATTCCCCACACTGGCTAAATTGTTACCAAGACCCTAGCATACCCAAACGTCATACGTTAACAGCACAAGCCCTTAAATTAACAATATGAATTTAGACCAACAGATTCTAGCACTGATTGACAAAGCGCAACTTTATGGTGTACCACCTGAGTGGATTACCCAAATCGCACCCGTTCTCATCGAATATGCCACGGGGTTACAACATTTAGAGTATTACATTCTCCAAAGCCCAGAATCCGGTTGGTTATTGACAACCCTTAGTAATCGGGCCGAACCCGATGTCCAAAAAAAGGTGATACACGCTTTCTCAACTCTTGAGGACGCTAAGGGTTTCCAGTTAGTGCCAGATCCTCAAATTGTTGCCCAAAGAGAGCCTGTGACTCACATTTTGTTTGAGACGGTCGGCAGGGAGGTGATAGACAGCACAATTTTCTTTGATACTCCTGGTAATCGTACCACTGGCTATGAAATTTTTCGGGTAAATTTGATAGAGCGCATTAAAGAACATCAGCAAATACATCGACCTTCCCCCAAATCTAACCCCAGAAACTTGCCTCCAGATATTGCTTGAGCAAGGGTTTCTATGGTGAGCTTTTTTAATCAATGGGTTGAAGCTTTAAGAAATGTAATAGAATGTCCGATTTGTATTAATCGTTTACACTCGTCTACTTAAAGCCGAGCCTAAATAAACGCAACTAAGAAACCGGGTTTGTAGGGTTCCTGCAATCTCCGTTTAATTATGCCCACCTCCTTAGCCGCTAAAGTTAATTGCTCTTGTAAATGTTTGTAAAAATATTTCCAGAGGTTCCTGGTAAGCAGAAAAAGTTCTGTAGAGGTACTTATTGATTTTGGATTTTGGATTTTGCGAAGGTCGGATATATTCCAAAAGCCTCCCATAAGGCAAAATCTCTTTGATATTGTTTTGACGACAGCACTGTTATGCTTACCATCGAGTGCTTACGCAGCAGTTTTCAACATCGCCTCAGGCGGGCAGATTTTCGATTTTTCGACATCGGTTTTTACTTTCAGTGTCTCCGGCGAGGGAACCATCACCGACCTGAACGTGAGGTTTTCCGCCCAGCATACTTATGATTCTGACTTGACTGTTTTCTTGCGATCGCCAACTGGAACACAAATTCAACTATTTTCGCAGGTAGGTAGCTTTGAGGACAACTTTCAGGATACCCTGCTCGACGATCAAGCAGCGATCGCAATTACTGCTGGTGACGCGCCATTTATCGGTGCCTATAGACCTAGTAGCCCCCTGAGTGCGTTCAATGGGCAGAACCCCAACGGAACCTGGACATTGAGCATTGTTGACGACTTTGCCGCCGAGGATGGCTATTTGTACCAAGCAGGCGACGCAGCACCGTGGGGGACTGCCCTTGGTACGCAGCTGAGTTTTAATTCTTCTACTCCAGTGCCTTACGAGTTTTCACCAACCTTGGGCATATTGGTGCTGGGCGGTTGGGGTGCGGCGACTCAACTCAAAAAACAACTGCAAAAACGCAAGTAATACTTACGCGATCGCAAACTTTTCTAGTTGTTTCTAACAGTATCAAATTCCAAAATACCCAGTACTTACGAATAGCTACTGAAATTAAAAGCCACCCAAGTTTAATTAGCTTATTAGCCAGTAATTACACTGAATTTTTCAAAAATCACCTCTATCTCTCGATAGATTGTCCGGAAGTTTAAACCAGAAAGGGAAAGATGAACCAGGACGTCCTGATTGAACTTTACACTGGGAAATTATCACATGGATATTCGTTCGCTGCCCATAGTTTGCAAACTGCAATTAGCCAGTTTGAAGAAAGAGCAGCCGATCTTAGACTGTGAAACAGCTACTCCAGATCGTCAGTGTCAGCAACTTAAACGTCCACTCACTTTCCACAAAAGTTTAGTATTTCTTGGACTAACAGCAATATTAGGACTCAGTGGAGGCACTGCCCCTCAAAGTGCGATTTCTCAAACGAACTTAGTTTCATCAATAGGCAGTAATGTCACCTTTTCCTGTAACGATTCTGAAGCAACAATTCGAGCTAAAAACGGCCCTAGAGTCACCTTTGGATCGTCAATCATATACATCGGCTACCAGCAAGTATCAAGTATTAACCAAGACCCGCGAATGGTGCGTTTCGACAATGGTGTAAGAACTTGGTGTAAAACAGACTACGACACAACAGGTGCTGATGGTCGAGGCTACGGTTTACTTTGGAATGGCAGCAGCATTTTATATGCTGCATTCAGTACCGACGGCACACAGGGAACATCCAGCCAAGATTTCCGCCGCTTTGCTACAAATGGTTGGTTAACTAGCTATGGACAAGGTGGGGGTAGAAAAGTGGCAATTCTGGCACGGATAGATCCCAAAACTGGTAACGTTCTCAATGCGACATTTTTATCAGCTTTGCTAAGTAATGGAGAAAGCAATTCTTTAGATGTAAAAGGCTTATCTTGGACAGGCACAAACCTTGTCATTCAAGCAGATTCATATTTTGCTCCTCGACGACCAAATAAAACTGCCATGACTTGTATTGGTACCTCGCCCTTGCAATACAAGGCGCAATTCACTAGCGACTTAAGAACTGTGGTGCAGGCTTCAGCACTAGGTTGTTCTTAAATTGGGACTTGCCAATTAACGCAATGTGCAATCCCGATTAAAACTCTCTTTAAGAAGGGCGCAAGGGAGATTATTACCTGATTTGGTCTAGTGTAGATCCCCAAACCTCCCTTCTTAAGGCGGATTTCTAAAAGTTGAACCTTAAGGCAATTACTAATTGTTAAAGGTTAATTGCTAATTGGGAGAATAAAAAATGAACAATTATCTCTTTTTGCCTTTTGCCTTCTGTATTGTGCCTTTTTTAGTTGGAGAAGTGGCACAAGCTGCTACATTTACTGAGATTGGGGATGCTGGCGAATTGCTTTCAACAAGTCAGGCTGTCAGTACCCAACCGCCCGGAACACCCCTGACCAGCATCTTAGGAATAATAACGGCAGGTGAAGATATTGACTTGTTTCAAATCTACGTAAATGGTGTTAATCCATTTTCAGCTACAACAGTAGGTACTGGGACTACGATTGACACGCAGTTATTCTTGTTTAATTCAGCGGGCATAGGTGTTTTTGGAAACGATGACGATGCAGGTACTCCTCAGTCAACTATTCCTTCCACTTTGTTATCTGCTGGGGTTTACTATTTAGCCATTTCTACCTTTGGAGACTCGCCAGCAAGCACTGGAGGTGACATTTTTCCTTCACCATTGTTGGGAGTTCAAGGGTCAACTGGTACTGGTGGTGCGTCGCCACTTAGCGGCTGGTTCAGAGACAGCTTTGATGACAATATTGGCACCTACACTATCAATTTAACCGGGGCTGAGTTTACTACTGGTTCTACTCCTGTTCCCTACGAACCGCATTCAGCACTGGGAGTATTAGCGTTGGGTGTTTGGGGTGCTGTTTCTAGATTTAAAAAAACACGAAAATTAGCCAGGAAATCATGTATAGCGGGCAATACCAGCCAAAGCGGACAACTTGCTAAAAAGCCAGAAAAGCAAGTTTAAATCTATGAAAAAACGTACTGTCATCGTAGGTAGGTTATTAGGAAACCCAAAGTTATGGTTGTTTGCGATCGCTTTCGGCATAGCTGCGGTTCAAGTAATCTTAACCTGGAAGCTAACTCGCGATAGCGATCGCTTAAGCTTAACTGTCTTGTCTTGGTGTGCTTTATTCTCTTTGCTGTGGAAAAAACGTAATACTTTAAAAGTAGAAAGTGATATTCTTTCTACTTTATTTGGTGTCTTACTGATTGCTATCAGCCTCATCAAAAGCACATCTCTGTTTTGGTTTGAGTCTTCATTTATTAAAATAGCTATATTATTTTTCGCTTTAGGTTTGGGTTTGATAGCATCTGGTTTTAAGGGATTAAAGCAATATTCGTTGGAATTTATTATCGTGTTCCTTCTTGTTATTCCTGAAGAATTGCTATTACAGCAACTTGAAAATCTAATTAATACCAGTTTACTAGCCGCTAAGTTTTCAACCTTCATGCTTTGGTATTTAGGATTTACAGTTTCTCGCCAAGGCGTAAACGTGATTTTACCCAACGGCGCTATAGAAATATATGCCGGATGTTCTGGATTAAATGCGATGTTGCTACTGTTACGGCTATCGCTGCTTTTCGTTTTAGTATTCCCTACAGAACTTTATAAAAAAATATTGTTACCTATAGCCGCTATTTTATTAGCATTTCTAATCAATGGGATTCGAGTTGCTTTAATGGCGGTTTTGGTAGCATCCTCAAATCAGCAAGCATTTGAATACTGGCATGGATCTGAAGGCAACCAAATATTTTCTACAATTTCCATTTTAATTTTTGGTATGTTATGCCAATTCTTGCTACATGAAAATAAACCAGAAAATCCAGATAACATGGAGTTTTAAAAGCAATGATATTGAGCAAAGAACTGCGAGGTATATTATTAGCTATAACTTCTTTTGGGATTATTTTGACGCTTTTAAAGTTAATTTTAGATCCGGAAGCAGGTAATAAAACTGTTACTTTGTTCGCTTTTCCGCCAACTGTTCCATTAACTGAAGCCCAACTATTGGAAAGTAAACCTCTGAATGATACAGTTAATCAGCTACCTGGACAATACGATTCTGTTATTGCTGGAAGGCAATATCGATATATTAAAAATGGCATTCCTATCAATATAGAGATGCGCTATGTGGTAGGTACTTTGGGAAATATCGATAGCTTGCTGCAAAAACATACTGATGTCAAGCTACCTCGTGGTGAGATGATACAGACGTTACGCCAGCAAAATGAAATGGGCTTTTATAGCCTCTTTGTTTATCAGCATCAAGCTTACTTGAATGCCTGTATTAACCCACGCGGAAACAGTACAGTTACTATGCAACAATTTTTGAAAAATCAAGTTACTTACGACTTACAAATAGGACGTTTGATGCCTTGGTTATTAGGTAAAGAAACTTTGCGCGATCGCCGTTGTCTTTGGGCGCATTTATCCACGCCTTTAAATGGTACTAACCCTGAGTCTTCCTACCAACTTTTGGAACAAGCTTGGTTTTCCTGGTTTCGCTGGTGGAAACCGCGCTTTCCTAAACAATAGATAGTTTTGAGTAATAACGATTTAGAAAAAAGTTTTAATTGTATGAATCAATCAGAAAGCAAAGAAATTCGGACTATTTCGCTCTTGCGGGCCGCAGGTTACGGCTTGTTGATGTTAGCCTTCTTTGATTTTTCTCAGATTCTTGTTCCGCCACGCTTTACTAACCCAACCTGGGAATTTCAGATGATGGGTTCTCTCGTTGAAAGAGTTCCTGTACCTTTGATAGGACTGGTGTTAGTTTTTTACGGAGATTTAAGTTATCGCCGCAAATTAGAAACAACTATTTTAAAACTTTTTTCCTGGGTTTCTCTAGCATTGGGAGTATTATTTTTGCTGCTAATTCCTTTAGGAGTTAATAACACTTGGCGGCTTTATAATCGAAACAATGCCCAAATCAATTACCAATCATCTCAACAGTTATCGCAAATTCAACAATTTAAAGGCAGGTTAGCACAAGCTACTACTGAAGAAGATATGAATCAGCTTTTTGCGGCTTTAAATCCCCAAGAGCGATCGCCTGAAATTAAGAATACTGAAGACTTCAAAAAGAAACTACTTGCAGAAATTGGTAAAGCTGAGAAGATTGTTACTACCCAAAACAAAACAACGCGCCAAAATATGCGCCTTAGTCTAATAAAAAGTTCTCTAAAGTGGAATTTAGGTGCGTTGGTTTCTGCCACTTTGTTTGTTTGGATTTGGCACGCCACACGCTGGGCGCGACGCAAGCGAAGCAAGAGCATTCATAATTAACCTCAGTTCGGGATAAGCATTTGTAGACTCAGAAACCCTGAAGTAGGTTGAGGAGAGAAGTTGCAAGCCGAGAGAGGAGTTGGTGATTGTGGATAGAAATTGATGGAGAAGCGTCAAGAAAGGGAGGGGCAAGTAAGCTGAAAAATATACAGAGATATTCAGCAATCCCGCCCTATGTCCAGTTTAGATGCTTTGTTTTGCCAAATAGATGACTTTTGTCAAAAATTTGAACCGCAGTGGCAGCGAAGGTTACGCTCTGCATGGCCTCAAGACTCGGAAGCGAGAACGAAGTTTATGCTTGAGTGAGGTGATGACGATTCTAGTTGCTTTTCACCAAAATCATTATCGCAACTTCAAGCACTACTACCTTGACCATGTTTGCGTGTACTGGCGAACAGAGTTTCCGGGTCTGCCAAGCTACCAGAGATTTGTGGAATGGATAGCATCAACCTTACTGCCACTATGTGTGTACCTCAAACATTGCTTTGGCCAATGTAGCGGTATCAGCGGGAGCATCCCGGTTTTGCAAGAATATCAAACAGATAGGAGTTCGTTGAGGTAAGCGCAACGTAGTTTGAGCATTTGACTCACATTTTTGGCTAACCACTGCGCTCCAGAAAT